>NZ_JBFBAO010000341.1:0-7565 GCF_040682255.1 Micromonospora sp. NPDC051296
AGCGGTTCGAGCGGCTACTCAGCATCGCACCGGCCACCGCCGCCGAGGTCATCCTGCGCGGCGTCACCCGCCGCCGTGGTCGGGTCCTGGTCGGCTGGTCGGCGAAGCTGCCGGACCTGCTGGCCCGGATCGCGCCGGCCGGTCACGGCCGCCTCCTGGCCGCCACCGGAACCCGCGCCGCCGACCGCCGGCCGAACACCGTCGAACGGCCCCGGACGTCGGCGTGAGCGAGCGGAGCGAGCGAACCATCCGGCTCAGCAGCGTGGCGTCTCGCGCCGCCGCGGAGCGGAGCGAGGCGGTGGCGTGAGCGAGCGGAGCGAGCGAACCGTTCGGCTCAGTAGCGTGGCGTCTCGCGCCGCCGCGGAGCGGAGCGAGGCGTCGGCGTGAGCGAGCGGCACCTCACCGTCGACGGGCGGCGGGTCCGTCACCGCGTCGACGGCGCCGGGCCGCCGGTGGTGCTGCTCCACGGCATCGGGCGTACGCTGCGCGACTTCACCGAACAGCACGAACTGCTCGCCGACCGGTACCGGGTGCACAGCGTCGACCTGCCCGGGTACGGCGGCTCGTTGCCGATGGCGCAGCCGTACGCCCTGCCGGCGTTGGCCCGGTTCGTCGGCCGATACCTGGACGCGGCCGGGGTCGACGAGCCGGCGCACCTGGTCGGCAACTCGCTCGGCGGCGCCGTCGCCATGCGGTTCGCGGTGGCCGAACCGGCCCGGGTCGCCAGCCTCACCCTGGTCGCCAGCGCCGGCTTCGGCCGGGAGGTGACCATGGCGCTGCGCCTGCTCGCCGTGCGCCCGCTGGGCCGGGTGCTGCTGCGACCCAGCCGGTACACGGCCCGCCGGATCGAGCAGGCGCTGTTCCACGACCCGTCGTTCGCCACCGCGGAGCGGATCGCGTACGCCCTGACCGTGGCCCGCCAGCCGTACGCCGCGCGGGTGGTCCTGGAGACCGCGCGCAGCCTCGGCACCGTACGCGGCGTGGGCCCGTGGCGCGACGAACTCCTCGCGGAGCTGGCCGGACTCGACCTGCCCACCCTGGTCGTCTGGGGCGACCACGACCTGATCCTGCCGCCGGCCCACCTGGATGCCGCGCGGGCGTTGCTGCCCCGGGCCCGCACCCACCTGTTCCGTGACTGCGGGCACCTGCCGCAGGTCGAGTGTGCCGAGGAGTTCAGCGAGCTGCTGGCGGATTTCTGGTCCTCGGCGTAGTCGACAGGGCGAGCCCGGCACCCCCCGGTCGACGCTCGGCCGGGCGATGGGCGCATCATAGATACATGACGCATCCCCCTGCGGCCGGTCGGACGATCGCGCCGTCGGCCGCCGAACGCGCCTACCGCCACCTGAAACGCTCCATCCTGGAACAACTCCATCCCGGTGGTTCGCTGGTCAGCGAGGGTGAGATCGCCGAGGCGACCGGGGTCTCCCGGACGCCGGTCCGGGAGGCGCTGCTGCGACTGGAGGCCGAGGGGCTGGTCCGGCTCTATCCCAAGCGGGGAGCGCTGATCCTGCCGGTCTCGGCCCGCGAGATCGCCGACGTGGTCGAGGCCCGCCGGCTGGTCGAGGTGCACGCCGCCGAGCGGATCTGGCCTCGGCGCGCCGAGATCCGCGCCGACCTGGCCGCCCGGCTGGCCGAGATGCGCGCCGCGCACGCCGCCGGTGACCTGACCACCCTGATGGCCGCCGACCGGGCCTTCCACGCCACCGTCGTCGACGCGGCCGGCAACGAGATCCTCGCCGAGCTGTACCAGCGGCTGCGCGACCGGCAGCTGCGGATGGCCCAGGCGAGCTTCCGGCTCTCACCCGCCTGGGCCGAGGTGGCGCTGACCGAGCACGCCGCGCAGTTGGCCGCCCTCGACGCCGACGATCCGCAGCCCTGGCTCGCCGCGGTGGCCGCGCACATCGACACCGCCGCGCGCGTGTTCCTGGGCCCGCGATGAGCGAGCGTCAGCGAGCGAATCGGCAACGCAGCGCCGAGAACGCTCAGGTCGACGCCGAGCGAAGCGAGGTGGCGGCATGAGCGGCCCCGCCGTCGCGGGATCTCCACCGGAGGTGCCCCGCGGACGCGCCGTGCTGGTCTGGTCGGTGGCGCTCAGCGCGTACATCGCCGCGGTCTTCCACCGCAGCTCGCTCGGCGTCACCGGGGTGGACGCCGCGCACCGCTTCGAGGTCAGCGCCGCGATGCTGGCCACCTTCAGCGTCGCCCAACTCGCCGTGTACGCGCTGATGCAGGTGCCGGTCGGGGTGCTGCTCGACCGGTTCGGCTCGCGCCGGCTCCTGATCACCGGTGGCGTCCTGATGGTCGCCGGCCAACTCTGCTTCGCCCTCGTCACCGACGTACGCCTCGCCGTGGCGGGTCGGGTCCTGATCGGTCTCGGCGACGCGATGAGCTTCATCAGCGTGCTGCGGATCGTCGCGTACTGGTTCCCGGTCCGCCGCAACCCGCTGCTGGTCCAGCTGACCGGCACGCTCGGCCAACTCGGCGCGGTCCTCGGCGCCGTACCGCTGGTGGCGTTGGTGCATCACGCGGGCTGGACCACCGCCTTCCTGACCGCCGCGGGGCTGGGAGCGGCGGTGCTGCTGGTGGTCGTCGCCGCGGTCCGCGACTCCCCACATCCCACGCCCGCCCCCGCCGCCGGGTCACCGTCGGCCCCGATCCGTGGGCGGCTCGCCGCCGCATGGGCACACCCGGGCACCCGGCTCGGGCTCTGGACGCACTTCGTCACCTCGTTCTCCGGTGCCGTCTTCGCGTTGCTGTGGGGCTTCCCGTTCCTGGTGCAGGGGCAGGGTCTCAGCCCGACCGCCGCCGCCTCGCTGCTCACCGTGATGACCCTCGCCATGCTGCTGTCCGGGCCGGCGATCGCGCACCTGTGCGGCCGGTACCCGAGGCACCGCTCGGTGCTGGTCTTCAGCATCACCGGCGCCACCGCCGCAATCTGGGCGGTGGTGCTCGCCTGGCCCGGGCGCGCGCCCGGCTGGCTGCTGGTCACGCTGGTGCTGGTCCTGGCGCTCAGCGGGCCCGGCTCGCTGATCGGCTTCGACTACGCGCGTACCTTCAACCCGGTCAGCCGGATCGGCAGCGCCACCGGCATCGTCAACGTCGGCGGCTTCGTCGCGTCGATCGTCCTGGTGCTCGCGATCGGCGTGGTGCTGGACGTGGCCACCCCGGCCGGGCAGGACGCCCCCGGGCTGGACGCGTTCCGCTGGGCGTTCGCGCTGCAGTACGTCCTCTGGGCCGTCGGCGCCGTGCAGGTCCTGCGCTGGCGCAACGCCGCACGTCGCCACCCCGACGGGCGGGCCGCGCCGACCATCCACCGAGAAGCTGTGCCGACGGCCCGTGGCGGCGGTAGGTTCGCCACCTGGAGCGATCGTGGGCGCCGCCGCCCATCGGGCGACCCGCCGGCGCAACGGCGCCGGCGTGGCGCGCCGACGCGGAGTAGGAGGAGAGCGTGAGCCAGCAGGTCAGGGGAGTCATTTCCCGCAGCAAGGGCGCACCCGTCGAGGTCACCGAGATCGTGGTGCCCGATCCCGGGCCCGGCGAGGCGGTCGTACGGGTGCAGTCCTGCGGGGTCTGCCACACCGACCTGCACTACCGCGAGGGTGGCATCAACGACGAGTACCCGTTCCTGCTCGGCCACGAGGCGGCCGGCATCGTCGAGCAGGTCGGCGAGGGGGTCGACGCCGTCGCGCCGGGTGACTTCGTGGTGCTCAACTGGCGGGCGGTCTGCGGGGTGTGCCGGGCCTGCCGCCGGGGCCGCCCCTGGTACTGCTTCGCCACCCACAACGCGGCCCGGAAGATGACCCTGACCGACGGCACCGAACTCTCCCCGGCGCTGGGCATCGGTGCGTTCGCCGAGAAGACGCTGGTGCACGCCGGCCAGTGCACCAAGGTGGACCCGGCGGCCCGGCCGGCCGCGGTCGGCCTGCTCGGCTGCGGGGTGATGGCGGGCCTCGGCGCGGCGATGAACACCGGCGGGGTGACCCGCGGCGACTCGGTGGCGGTGATCGGCTGCGGCGGCGTCGGAGACGCGGCGGTGGCCGGCGCGGCGCTGGCCGGCGCGACGACGATCATCGCGGTGGACACCGACTCCCGCAAGCTCGACTGGGCCCGCAAATTCGGCGCCACACACACCGTCAACGCCTCCGAGGCGGACCCGGTGGCGGAGATCCAGGCGGCCACCGGCGACTTCGGCGCCGACGTGGTGATCGACGCGGTCGGCCGGCCGGAGACCTGGAAGCAGGCGTTCTACGCCCGGGACCTGGCCGGCACCGTCGTGCTGGTCGGCGTACCCACCCCCGAGATGCGGATCGACCTGCCGCTGCTGGACGTCTTCGGCCGGGGCGGGGCCCTGAAGTCCAGCTGGTACGGCGACTGCCTGCCCAGCCGCGACTTCCCCATGCTTACCGAGCTCTACCTGCAGGGCCGCCTGGACCTGGACGCCTTCGTCACCGAGGAGATCCCGTTGGACGGGGTGGAGGAGGCGTTCGCCCGGATGCACCGCGGTGACGTGCTCCGCTCGGTGGTGGTCTTCTGATGGCCGCCCGGATCGACCACGCCGTCACCTCCGGCACGTTCTCCCTGGACGGGCAGACCTTCGACGTCGACAACAACGTCTGGGTGGTCGGCGACGACGCCGAGTGCCTCGTCATCGACGCCCCGCACGACGTCGACGCCATCCTCAAGGTGGTGGCGGGGCGTCGGGTCACCGCGATCCTCGCCACCCACGCCCACGACGACCACGTCCGGGTCGCGCCGCAGCTGTCCCGCGCCACCGGCGCGCCGGTGCTGCTGCACCCCGCCGACCGGGTGCTGTGGGACATGGTGCACCCCGACGAGGCGCCCGGTGGGCAGCTGCACCACGGCGACAAGATCGAGGTGGGCGGCACTGCGCTGACCGTGCTGCACACCCCCGGGCACAGCCCCGGCGCGTGCTGCCTGCACGCTCCCGCGCTCGACGTGGTGTTCACCGGCGACACGCTGTTCGCCGGCGGCCCGGGGGCCACCGGCCGGTCGTACAGCGACTTCGACACCATCATCGGCTCGATCCGGGACCGGCTGCTCACCCTGCCGCCGCAGACCGTCGTGCACACCGGCCACGGCGACAGCACCACCATCGGCGCCGAGGCGCCGCAGCTGCCCCAGTGGCTGGCCCGAGGACACTGAGGACCCGGGCCCGGTCGGCGAGGCCCTGACCGCACCGACACGGTGCCGACGCGCCCGGAAACCCGGGTGCGTCGGCACGCCGGTCCCGGCGACACTGCCGACGTGTCATCGACCCCGCATCCGAGACTGACCCCAGCCCAGCATGACGCGATGCGGCACGTCCGGGCGGTGGCGTTGGGCGGCCGTCCGGCGGCGCTGGCCGCCATCGGCCGGGCGCTCGCCGGCACCGGCGTACGGCAGGACCGGGAGCAACTCGTCGCGGCGTTCGGCCGGGCCGGCCGCGTCACCATCAACTTCCACCCCGACCGGCTGATCGCCGACGGACGGACGGTCGCCGAGGCACTCGCCGCCGAGGGCGTCTACCGCAGTCAGTTCGAGACGAGGATCTCCAACGGCGGGCTGACCGCGTACCCCGGCGGGGACCGGGACCGCTGGGAGCAGCGCCTGTTCGGCGGCGCGTACCAGCGACCGGGCGTACGCCCGGCGGACCGGCCGAAGTACGGCGGCCTGAACCTGCTCGACCACCCGGACGGCGCCTCGCCCCGATTCGGCTCCTGCCACCTGCGGCTGCGACCCGAGGTGCTGGCCCGTACCACGTTCTGTTTCGGCGACAGTCACCTCGGCCCACGGGATGTCGGCACCGTCGACGTGGTCGAGCCGGTGCTGGCCGCCCTGCTCGCCGCGACCGTCGACACCGGGGTCAGCCTCGGTCGGCCGGGCATGGATCTGGTCGCCCTCACCGGCGAGCTGCTGCGCCACCGGGAGGACGTCGCCGCCGCACCGCGGGCGGCCGGGCGTGCCCTCGACGACTACGTCGAGGCGCAGGTCCACGGTGACATCCGGCTGGCCGCGGACGTGCTGGAGCTGGTCGTCGATCCCTCGTTCCGCGGCACCGGCATCGCGGCGGCCCTCGCCGACGCCGCCCGCCGGTACGGCTTCCCGCTGGGCTGGCACGCCGGCTTCACCCTGCCCGCGCACCAGGTCGACGCCGAGTTCCGGGGGCCGGCCATCCCGCCGCTGGCGGCCCGGGTGCACGCCGAGTTCGCCCGGCCGGGGGAGCCGCTGCACGCCGCGCTGATCGGCCGGGCCGCGGCGTCGGTGGTGACCGACCCGGGCCGGTGGGTCGATCGTGGGCCGGTCTCGGACACCCTGCAGCACCTCAAGCAGCTCTGGCACGTCCTGGTCCACTTCGGCACCCCGTACGAGGTCTGATCGCGCTGCCCGGTCCGGGGCTTTCTGTCCGGCCTGGCGGGGTGACCCGGATCGCAGCCACGCGGGGTCAGGGCATTTCCGGAATGCCCGACATGCCAGCCGGGTTGTGTCCCCCGAAGCGCCGGCACGTAAACCTCGACCGGCGTCCGCAGTGCCCCCGAGAGCGGCTCAACCCCGAGCGGCTCGTAACGATCGAAAGGGCAACCATCGTGAAGCTGGACTTCACTCGATGGCTCCCGGCCATCGCGACGAACCCGAACCGGAAAACCGCACTGAGCGTGGCGGGCGTGGCAGCCCTCGCCGGGCTGGCCTTCGGCCCGACCGCCGTCGCCACACCGATCACCACCGGCCCCCACGAGGGCGCCGTGGCGGCGATCGACAAGGCCACCGGACGGACCACCACGGTCGAATCCGGGCAGACCACCGGCGGCAGCACCGACAAGGCAGCCGCCGACAGCCAGAATGCCGACAAGTCTGACACCGCCGAGTCGGACGCCGAGACGCCCAAGCGCGACGAGTTGGTCCCGCACGGTGTGCAGGGCGCGCAGTCACGCATCCCGCTCGACAACGCGCAGCGAACCAACGCCAAGACCATCGTCGAGGTGGCCAAGGAGTCCGGCGTGGGTGAGCGGGGCGCGGTGATCGGCGTCGCCACCGCCATGCAGGAGTCGAAGCTGTACAACCTCGGCCACCTGGGCGCGTACAACGACCACGACTCGCAGGGCCTGTTCCAGCAGCGGCCGTCCAGCGGCTGGGGCACCGAGGCACAGATCACCGACCCCGAGTACTCCTCGACCGCGTTCTTCGAGGCGCTCAAGAACGTCCGCGGCTGGCAGGACATGCCGCTGACCAACGCGGCGCAGCAGGTGCAGGTGTCGGCGTACCCGTTCCACTACGCGCAGTGGGAGGATCAGGCGGCGGACGTCGTCTCCCAGCTCTGGTGACACCGAACCAAGTCTGGTGACACTGAACCGCTTTGCTGACACCGAACCACGCACCGGCCGGCCCTGTACCTGAGGGCCGGCCGGTGCGCGTCTGCGGTACCGCCGGCACAGCGGCGGCGACCGTCGACGGGTCGGCCCCGTGCACGTCCTCTGGTCGGCCCGTGCGCGTGCTGCGGGCCCGGCCCGGTGCGCGTCTGCGGGTCGGCCCGTGCGCGTGCTGCGGGCCCGTGTTCGCGCACACAGCCG
>NZ_JBFBAO010000342.1:0-7554 GCF_040682255.1 Micromonospora sp. NPDC051296
ATGGGGGCGAAGGCGGGGCAGGCGGCGACGGTGATGTATCTGGGTGCGGGGCTGCTTCTGCTGCTGTCGCTGGCCGGTCTGGTCCACGCGTTCCGTACGCCGCCGAGCAGGGCGTTCGCTGCTCCGACGCCGGAGCGGGTCGACACTGTGGCCTGACGGCGGCGACGTTCCCATCCTGCCGCCCCGGTCTCCCTGCGGAGACCGGGGCGGTGGTCGTCTCCGCCCGGCTCTCCGCCGCTGGCGAGTTGCTGGTCTTCGCGGCGACCTGCGAGCGACCGGCCGACTGGCCGGAGGCCGCCGCCGCCATGTACGCGTACCTCGGCCGCGTCGGGCGGCGGTACGCGGCGGCGGAGCGGCCGTTCGCGGCGGTCCAACCCGCCCTCGACGCGGACCACCCGCTGGTCCGGTTCGGCCCGCCGGGCGTACCGAAGCGGCCCGCAGCCTGGTACGCCCGCACCGGCGACCCGGTCGACCTGCTCGCCCGGCTACGACCGCTGCTGCACCGCCGCTGGCATGCGGCCGACCTGCGCTGGCGCGAGCCGGCACTGGTGATCGACATGTACGGCCGAGCCGCCCGCTTGGAGTTCACCGACGGTGAGCTGACGGCGGTGACGGCGGCGCGGGCCGCCGTGGGCCCGACCACCGACCCGGGTACCCACGCCGCCATCCCGCCGGACGCCTTGCTCCAACTCGCCCTCGGCCACCGCACCCTGCCCGAGGTGCTCGACGCCTGGCCGGACTGCATCCTGCGGGACGGCCTCACCGAGCGCTTCCTGACGGTGGCGTTCCCCCGGGTACCGGTCCGGGTCTGGCCCCGCAACTGACCCAGGCTGGCTGTCAGGAGCACGTGAGGATGACGAGTTGCTGGGTCGCTCGGGTCATCGCGACGTAGCGGTCGACCGCTCCTTCGATGCCCTCGCCGAACGCCTCCGGGTCGATGAGGACGACCAGGTCGAACTCGAGGCCCTTCGCCAGCTCCGGGGTCAGTGACCGGACGCGGGAGGTCGCCCGGAACGTGGGGTCGCCGATGACGCAGGCCATCCCGTCGGCATGCGCGGCGAGCCAGGTGTCGAGGATCGAGCCCAGATCAGAGGCAGATCCGCGTACGACGGGGACGTCGTTGCTGCGCACGGAGGTCGGCACGTTGGCGTCCGGGAGCACGGCCCGGATGACGGGCTCGGCTTCCGCCATGACCTCTTTCGGCGTCCGGTAGTTGATGCTCAGCGAGGCCAGGTTGATCCGGTCGAGCCCGATCCGCTTGAGCCGTTCCTGCCACGACTCCGGGAAGCCGTGCCGGGCCTGGGCGCGGTCACCGACGATGGTGAGACTTCGGGACGGGCAGCGCAGCAGCAACATCTGCCACTCCGCGTCGGTCAGTTCCTGAGCCTCGTCCACGACGATGTGCGCGAACGGGCCGGCGAGCCGGTCCGGGTCACCGCCGGGCAGTCCGGCCTCGTCGACCAGGGAGTTCCGCATGTCCTGTCCGTGCAGCATCGTCAGCACGCCTTCACCGTCGTCGTAGGCGTCGGCCTCGATCAGGTCGTCGATTACCGTGGCCATGCGTGCGCGTCCGGCGGCGACAGCGGCGTCGTGCCGGCGCTTACGTCCGGACGCCTCCGGGTCGCCGAGTCGCTGCCGTGCCGCGTCCAGGAGCGGCAGGTCAGCCACCGTCCAGGCCCGGACGTCGCCGCGCTGTAGCTTCCGGACCTCGCCGGGGCTGAGCCAGGGAGCGCACTTCCGGAGGTAGGCGGGGACCGACCACAGGTCTGCGACGAGGTCGGCCGCGTCGAGCAGCGGCCAACTGCGGTTGACGGTTGTGACCAGTTCCCTGTTCCGCAGCAGCGACCTGCGGACCAGGTCATCCGGCTCCTCGCCGTCGTACTTGTCCATCAGGATCGTGAGCAGCTCCGCCCAGATCTCGTCACGTGCCTCGTTGTGCGGGGTGCCGGGCCCCGCCGCTTCGAACGCCTCGGCCCAGTCGTCGGCGCTCAGCCAGATGTCGGACTCGTCGATCGTGACCGTCATCCCCTTGGCCGGCGGCTCCTCGTAGAACCTGACGGCCGCCTCGATCGCCTTCACCATCTCCGCGGACGACTTCAGGCGGGCCACGTCCGGGTCGGTCTCGATGGTTGCCGTCGCGCCTTCGGGGACGAGATCCCGCAGGGTGCAGGTCTGCACGTCCTCCTCGCCGAGGCTGGGCAGGACGTCCGCGACGTACGCCAGGTAGGGCTGGTGCGGGCCGACGAACAGCACCCCGCCCCGGCGGTGACCGAGGCGAGGGTCGGCGTAGAGGAGGTACGCGGTGCGGTGCAGAGCGACGACGGTCTTCCCCGTACCCGGACCGCCGTCGACGACGAGGGCACCACTCGATCCCGCCCGGATGATGGCGTCCTGGTCGGCCTGGATGGTGCCGAGCACGTCTCGCATCCGGCTCGTCCGGTTGCCGCCCAGGCTGGCGATGAAAGCGGACTGGTCGTCGAGCGCGGCGTGCCCGGCAAACCCGTCCGGCGTGAACACCTCGTCCCAGTAGTCGCTGATCCGGCCGCGGGTCCAGCGATACCGGCGGCGGCTCGCCAGACCCATCGGGTTGGCGTGGGTCGCCCCGAAGAACGGCTCAGCCGCGGAAGTCCGCCAGTCGATCAACAGTTGACGACCGTCGCTGTCTGTGAGACCGAACCGGCCCACGTACACCGGCTCGGGGTTGTCTGCGCTGACCATGCGTCCGAGGCACAGGTCCAGACCGAAGCGACGGAGGGCGCGCAGGCGAGCGGTCAGCCGGTGGATCTCCGTGTCCCGGTCCACCGCCTGCCGGCCCTTGCCGCCGGGCGCCCTGCGCTCGGCGTCGAGGCGGTCGGACAGGTCGGTGAACCGTTGCTCGAGGCTCGCCGCGATGGCCGCGAATTGCTGCTCGTCGCCGGTGATCAGCCGCGGGTCGGCCTTGGCAGAGAGGTTGTCGGGAAGATCAAACGCGCTGGTAGTCAGCGGGTTCACGTCATCAGCCCTTCGAGTCGAACTGCGCGCTCAGCTGGTGGCGGCGCCGAACCACCTGGGCAGCTGGCTGAGCAGATCCTGCTGATCGTCGCCGACCCAGGTCACGTGGCCGTCCGGCCGCTGGCCGTGCGCGAGAAACCGGTCCAGCAGGCCGCGCTGATCCATCACCTCGATGCTGCGGGCGTGCAGGCCGAGCGCGCGGACAACCCTGGTCGGCTCGGTCTCCTTGTCCAGCACGACCGCGTGCACCCCGTGCAGCCGCAACTCGCTGGCCAGCATCAAGCCGGTCGGTCCACCGCCGGCAATGATCACGTCAATCATCAATCCCCCGTTCAACAGCGCGCCCACCGGCGGTTCGACGTGCGCGAGACCCGCAGCGACAAAGCGCGCGCAGTTCACGAATCGCCGATTTCCGCAGGTTCTGCTTTCGGCTGGAGATTCTGCATCACATTGGGGGTCTTGCCGCAAGGCCCCCAATGTGCTATATGTTTGGAGTGGCAAGGAGAGTCATCTCCTTGCCTTTGTCTTTGCCCTCGGGGCGCCGGAACCGTGGACGCGATCTTGGCGGGGCCGCGCGATCTGCGTCAGCGGTGGAACAATCCGGCTCGTGTCTTCCTCGCCGCCGGATCCGCTCGACTTCCGCACCGTGCAACGTGCCTACGACACCGTGGCCGAGGACTACGCCACTCATCTCCCGGACACCCGTGCCGAAGCTCCACTCGACCTCGCCATGGTCGACGCCTTCGCCGAGGCGGTGACCTCCGGTGGCGATCCACAGGTCCTTGACGCGGGATGCGGCGCAGGGCGGATGAGCCGGTACCTCACCGGGCGGGGATGTCTGGTGCAGGGGGTCGACCTGTCGTCGCGCATGGTCGCCATGGCCCGGCGCGACCACCGCGACCTGGTGTTCACCGTGTGCTCGTTGACCGATCTTCCGTACCCGGACGACCGGTTCGCCGGCGTGATGCTGTGGTACTCGATCATCCACACGCCTCCTGCCGGCCAGGCGCGCATCTTCGCGGAGGCCACCCGGGTTCTCCGCCCCGGTGGCCACCTGCTCGTCGGGTTCCAGTCCGGCGAGGGCACGCGCGACCTTGCCAGGGCATACCGCCAGTTCGGCCACGAGATCGAACTTCAGCGCCACCTCTACCCGGCGGATCAGGTCGCCGCCCAGCTTGAAGCCGCCGGCCTGCGAGAAGTGTGCCGCCTGGTACGACGCGCTCAAGGCGTGGAGAGGGACGATCAGGCGTTCCTGCTGGCCGCTCAGTGAACCGCCAGTTCGTCCGGCACGTACCGCGACATCCGGTCCGCGCAACCGATCAGGAGGAGCGGGTTCGACCTGGTGACGTAGCCGTGATCGGCGTCGGCTCCCGGCTCAGCGCAAGTCGATCTCGACCGGGTGCGCCACGAGCATGTCCAGGTAACCGACGAGCGTGAACCGCTCCCTCGGCCGGGGCGGCAGGTCGACGAACATTCCTTCGATCGCCGCGCACAGCCCCAGCGGTATGTCGATCTCGTCGGAGCCTTCGAGGCCGACGTCGCCGAGGAGTAGCCAGCGAGGGCCGACCGGTGCTCCCACGTCCACCACTGCTGCTCCGGCGAAAGGCCAGCAACCGGGCGCCGTCCACGAGAGATCTTGGACAGTTCCCGTTAACGCGGCACGGGAACTGTCCAAGATTGCGCGCCGACCTCCCGCCATGTGGGAGGGGCACTCGCGCCGACCAGCGCAGGCCGAGACCTCGGCGCATCGGCCGCAGCGGCATGAGTGGGGGAACGTGCAGCCGGCGAGCACGGCTGTGCTGGGCGCCTGCTCGCCAGGGAGCGATGGACCGTGACGACGAGTTCGGTGGCGCGCCGGTCGCGGCTGTGCCACACTTCCCCAAGAGTTCTAGAACTCTCCGGTGCACTCTAGAACTGTCATCGCTCGTTGGTTGGGCGCGCAGACCGTGCGCGAGGTGAGGCGGGTTTCATGGCTGACGTGTTGTTGCGGCCGGGATCCGGGGAGATGGGCGACCCCGGCCGGCAGGGAAGGTTCGGGAAGTACGGGGGCGGGTACGTGCCGGAATCGCTGGTGGCCGCCTGCCGGCAGGTGGAGGAGGCATTCCGGGAGGCGTGGCCGGATCCGGGCTTTCGGCAGAGCCTGGCGAGGCTGCTGGCGGTGCAGGTCGGTCGCCCGACGCCGCTGACTCCGGCCCGGCGTCTCTCCGCCGAACTGGGCATCAACCTGCTGCTCAAGCGCGAGGATCTGACCCACACCGGGTCCCACAAGATCAACAACGTGCTGGGTCAGGCGCTGCTGGCACGTCGGATGGGCAAGGCCCGCTTGATCGCCGAAACCGGCGCCGGGCAGCACGGTGTGGCCACCGCGACCGCAGCCGCGCTGCTCGGGCTGGAGGCGACGGTCTTCATGGGGCAGCGTGACATGGAGCGGCAGGCGCTCAATGTGTTCCGGATGCGCATGCTGGGCGCCGAGGTGGTCCCGGTCGAGACCGGCAGTCGTACCCTCAAGGACGCCACCAGCCAGGCGATGCGCCACTGGGTCGGCGCGACGGAGCACGCGCACTACTGCGTCGGCTCGGTCATCGGTCCGCACCCCTATCCCTGGATGGTGCGGACGTTCCAGCGGGTCATCGGGGACGAGGCGCGCGGTCAGTGCGCCGGTGAGCTGAGCACCGGAGTGCCGGACTACGTGGTGGCGTGTGTGGGTGGCGGCTCCAACGCGGCGGGAACCTTCGCTGGCTTCGCCGACACCTCCGCCCGACTGGTGGGCGTGGAGGCCGAGGGCGGCGCGGGTGCGGCCCTCGGTCGGGTCGGTGTGCTGCACGGCGCCCGTTCGCTGTTCCTACAGGACGGCGACGGGCAGATTGTCGAGGCACACTCGGTCGCCGCGGGGCTGGACTACCCGGGCGTCGGACCCGAGCACGCGCACCTGCGCGATCTCGGCCGGGCGCGCTACGTGACGGTCACCGACAACGAGGCGATCTCCGCCCTGGTACGGCTGGCCCGTACCGAAGGGATTGTCGCGGCCCTCGAGTCGGCGCACGCCGTCGCCTGGGTGATCCGTGCGGCGGGCGCGGGCGAGTTGCCACCCGGTGCGACCGTCATGCTCACCCTGTCCGGGCGGGGCGACAAGGATGTCTCGACCCTGAAGGAGCTGGCGTGAGGCTCGAAACGCGCCTGCGGAGCCGCCGTGACGCCGGCCGTAAGCTGCTGATGCCGTATCTCACCGGCGGCGTCACCGCGACCTGGGTCGACCACCTGAGCGCGTTCGCCGACGCGGGCGCCGACGCGATCGAGGTCGGTCTACCGTTCTCCGATCCCACGTTGGACGGCGCCACCATCCAGGAGGCGACCCATGCGGCGTTGGCGCGGGGCGCGACGGTTCGCGGCATCCTCGGCGACATTGCCGGTCTCACCGACGATGTTCCGCTGGTCGCCAGCACGTACTACAACCTGGTCGTCCGCGACGGCCCGGAGCGGTTCTGCGCAGCCCTGCACGACGCCGGAGTCAGTGGCCTGATCGTGCCGGACCTACCGCTGGACGAGGCGGGCGAGGTGGCGGACGCCGCGGCCTCCGCGGGCGTCGACCTGGTCCTGCTCGCCTCGCCGGCAACACCCCAACCTCGGCTGGCGGAGATCGCTCGACGCAGCCGTGGCTTCGTCTACGCCGTGTCCCTGATGGGTACGACCGGCGAGCGGGCCGCCGTTGCCGACTCCGCCGCGACCCTCGCCAGCCGGATCAAGCGCAGCACGGACCGCCCGGTCCTGGTCGGATTCGGCATCTCCACGCCGCAGCACGCGGTCGAGGCCGCGCGAAGCGCCGACGGTGTCATTGTCGGCGCCGCGATCATGCGTCGGGTACTGGACGGCGCTACCCCGGACGACGTCGGCACCGATCTCGCTAAGATGCGCCGAGCCCTCGACCAGGAGCGTGACCAACCTTGACCAGCAGCTCCGGACACGAGGCGAGGTACCGGGCCATCGCCATGGACCTCGCCGAGAAGATCCGGGCAGGCCACTACGCCCCGGGCGAGGCGCTACCAGCCCAACGTGAGCTGAGCGCCTCGTACGGGGTCACCCTGATGACCCTCCGTCAGGCGCTTCGGCAACTCAGCGACGACGGCCTCATCGTTCAGCAGCCGGGCCGGGGCACCTTCGTCGCCCCACCCCATCTGGCGTACCAACTCGGCTCACTCCAGAGTTTCGCCGACGACCTGGAAAAGCAGGGCCACGACGTACGCACCGTCGTGCTGGCCCGCTCGATCCGCCGCGCGTCGGCGCGCATCGCCACCCAACTCCGGATCCCGCCCGGAGACACCGCCCTGCGGCTGGAACGGCTGCGCGAGTTCGCCGGGCGCCCGGCGATCCACCAGGTGTCCTGGGTACGCAGGCCACATGCCGAAGGCATCCAGGATCGGGACTTCACGAGCGTCTCGCTCTACGGCGCGCTCGCCGACGCCGGCGTCTCCGTCGACCTGACCGTGGAACGCGGCCAGCTGGTGCTGGTCGTCGGCCCGGTCGGCTCGGGCAAGTCCTCGCTGCTGCGGGCACTGGCCGGCATTG
>NZ_JBFBAO010000343.1:0-7532 GCF_040682255.1 Micromonospora sp. NPDC051296
TGGATCGTCCCACCGAGCGCCCGCAGGCCGGCCAGGGACGGCCACTCGCGCAACTCGCTGCCGGAGACCGGCAGTCCCCGGGTGAGGAACAGCCGGGCCAGGCCGCTCATGCCGACCCCGCCCACCCCGATCAGGTGAATGTGGCCCAGGTCTTCGGCGGTCAGGGTGCCAGCCGGGCTGAACGTGGTCATCGGGACCAACCTTTCGTTCGCGACTGCGGGGCTCGCAGAACCGGCTCACTCCTCGCGCTCACCGAGCCGACAGTTGTTCGCGACTGCGGGGCTCGCAGAACCGGCTCACTCCTCGCGCTCACCGAGACACCGCCTCGTAGACGAAGTTGAGCAGCGCCTCGTCGCCGTCGCGCCGCCCGTATCCGGCTGCGGCGACGCCCATCGCGTTCAGCCGCTGCGGGTCGCGGATCAGCGGGATCACCGTCCGTTCGATCCAGTCCGGGGTCACCTCGGCGTCGTCGACCAGCAGCCCGCCGCCGGCCTCGACCACCGGCAGCGCGTTGCGCTTCTGCTCCTGGTTGCTGTGCGGGTACGGCACGTAGATGGTCGGCAGGCCGATCGCGGCCACCTCCGCGCAGGTCATCGCCCCGCCCCGGCCGAGCATCAGGTCCGCCGCGGCGTAGCCGGCCTCCATCTCGGACAGGTAGGGCAGGGTCACGTACGGCACCGGCAGGTCGGTGGGGATCGGCACCGGCTCGTTGCGGGCCCCGATGACGTGCAGCACCTGGATGCCGTTGCGGGCCAGTTCCTTGGCCGCCCCGGCGACCGCGAGGTTGATCGACCGGGCGCCCTGCGAACCGCCGGCGACGAAGAGCACCGGCAGGTCGGGGCGGAGCCCGAAGTGGGCGCGGGCGGCATTGCGCATGGCCGACCGGTCCAGCCCGGCGATGCCGCGGCGCAGCGGTACGCCGACCACCCGCGCGTCGCGCAGCGACTCGGCCTGCGACGGCTGGTGCGGGAAGCCGACCGCCACGTGCCGGGTGAACTTCATGCCCAGCCGGTTGGCCACACCCGGCGGCACGTTCACCTCGTGGATCACGATCGGCAGCTCCCGTCGCCAGGCGGCCAGGTACGCCGGCACCGAGACGTACCCGCCGAAACCGACCACCACGTCGGCGCGTACCTCGTCGATGACCTTGCCCGCCGCGCGGGCCGCGGTCCACATCCGGCCCGGGGTGCGGACCAGGTTCATGTTGATCGACCGGGGCAGCTGGTAGGCCGGGATCTGCCGCAGGTCGTAACCGGCCGGCGGGATCAGCTCGTTCTCCAGGCCCTTGGGTGTGCCGAGACAGGTGACCCGGACGCCGGGGTCGTGTCGGCGCAGGCAGTCGGCGAAGGCGAGCAACGGGTAGATGTGCCCCCCGGTGCCACCTCCTGCGAGCACCACCGAACGCAGCGGACCCATCAACGTCTCCTCTCGTCCGCCGACCCGCCGCGGCCCCGGCCGTCCCGGGCGCCACGCGGTGCGGCCTGGTCGTCCCTGCGCCGCTTGCGCGCCTGGGGGACGGATCCCCGGGGAGCCGGCGGCGGCGCCGCACGGCGACGCCGGCCGGGAAGCGGCGGCAACGGTGCCCACACTAGTCGGACCCACCGGGCCGGCGGACGGGCATGCAGTGCCCGGGCCGCATCGGGTTCCGCGCGGGCGAAGGAGGCCAGCATGCCGACCGCCGCCAGGGTGACGACCAGGGCGCTGCCGCCGTCGGAGATGAACGGCAGCGGCACGCCGGTCAGTGGCAGCAGGCCGATCACCCCGCCGATGTTGATGAACGCCTGACCGACGAGCCACGCGACGGCGCCCGCGGCGGCCAGCCGGCGGAACGGGTCGTCGACCCGCCGGGCGATCCGCAGGCCGGTGTAGGCGAGCACCGCGAAGAGGGTGACCACCACCACGCAGCCGACCACCCCGAGTTCCTCGGCGATCACCGCGAAGATGAAGTCGTTCTCCGCCGCCGGCAGCCAGGCCCACTTGGTCCGCCCCTGGCCCAGCCCGGTGCCGAACCAGCCGCCGTTGGCGATGGCGTACCGGGCCTGGACCATCTGGTAGCAGAGTTCGTCCTTGCAGGCGTCCAGCGGCGGCGGCGTGAAGAACATGGTGAGCCGGGCCAGCCGGTAGTTCTCCTCGCCCCGGACGCCCGAACCGGCACCGAGCGAGGCGACCGCGACCAGCAGGCCGATGCCGACCAGGCCGATCGCGCTGAGCGCGGCGAAGACCCGCAGCCGCACCCCCGCCGCCCAGAGCAGGCCGACCACCAGGGCCAACAGGCAGAGCATGCTGCCCAGGTCGTTGTAGCCGACCAGGACGCACATCAGGCCCACCACCGGGAACAGCGGGGCTGCCAACTCCCGCCACCAGCCCAACGCGGCGCCCTTGCGGGCGAGCACGTACGCCCCCCACAGCACCAGCGCGAACTTCGCCAGCTCGGAGGGTTGCAGCCCGACGCCGCCGACGTGCAGCGAGAGCAGCTCGGCCTCCACCGGGCCGATCTGCGCCGGGCCGCGGGTCAGCCGCCCGTACGCCACCAGCAGGTTCAGCAGCACCAGCAGCCCCACCGCGACGGCCAGCGTCGGCCGACCCAGCGCCCGGTAGGTGCTGACCGGCAACCGCTGGCAGGCCCAGAACGCCACGATGCCGATGACCGCGAAGATCGCCTGCTTGGTCAGCGACGCCGACGCGTTGCCACCCTGGGCGTAGTCGCGCACGCTGGTGGCCGAGAAGACCATGGTCAGGCCGATCAGCAGCAGCAGCCCGGCGCTGGCGAGCAGCAGGTGGTAGGAGGCCAGCGGCCGGGCCAGCAGCCCCCGCAGCGCGGCCAGCCCGCCCATCGCGTCCAGGCCCCGCAATGGGCCACCGGTCGCCGGTGCCGCGCCCGACCCGCCCGGCCGTTCGGCGCCGGATCCGCCGGAGCGCGCCGGGCCGGCCGGCCCGGAACCCGCGGACCGTGCGCCGCTGCCGGCCGCCGACCCGGCGGTTCCCGCCGCGCCGGCCGTCCCGCTGGCACCTGGTCGCGTCGCGGCGGCCACCCCGGCGCTACCCGCGCCGCCGGCCGGCCGCCGGGTGCTCGTCTCCGAGCCGTCCTGTTCTCGCGCCTCCCCCACAGCGCCATCATCGCGGTTGCCGGCAGCTCACACCGGCGGTACCGGCCGGTCGGCGTGTCGGGCTTGCGCTAGGTCACATCCCACTGCCACACCGTCACATCACCGCCCTGTCGATCATGAAGTTGACGGAGGGTGTGGAGATCGAGATCTCCGCCAACTTCATGATCGACGGTACGGGCGGGCGTCAGCCCATGTTGGCGAGGAAGTCGCTGTAGAAGAGGCCGAGGGCGATGGCCACGCCGATGCCGGCGATGATCCAGAACCGGACCACGATGTTGACCTCGCTCCAGCCGGCGAGCTCGAAGTGGTGCTGCAACGGCGACATGCGGAACACCCGCTTGCCGGTGGTCTTGAAGGAGATGATCTGGATGACCACCGACATCGTGATGATCACGAACAGCCCGCCGATGATCGGCAGCAGCAGGATGGTACGGGTGGACATCGCCATTCCGGCGATCAGGCCGCCCAGGCCGAGCGCGCCGGTGTCGCCCATGAAAATCCGGGCCGGCGAGGTGTTCCACCACAGGAAGCCGACACAGGCCCCGGCCGCGGCACCCGCGATCAGCGCGATCTCCAGCGGATCCCGGACCGCGTAGCAGTAGTTGTTCGGGTTGGCGGTGTACGCCGGGTCGGCGCACCAGTGCCGGTACTGCCAGAACGCGATCACCGCGTACGCGCCGAGCACCATCACCGAGGCGCCGGTGGCCAGGCCGTCGAGGCCGTCGGTGAGGTTGACGCCGTTGGTCGCGGCCATCACCACGAAGATGAAGATGACCACCGCACCGATCTTGGTGACGTCCAGCGCGGGGATGTCCCGGATGAAGCTGAGCGTGGTGCTGCCGACCGTCTCGGTGTTGGTCACCGCGCCGGAGGCGTCCGTCATGGTGGACGGGAAGTAGAGCGCGATCACCCCGAACACCGCGCCGACCAGGATCTGGCCGAGCAGCTTGCCGCGCGCGCTCAGGCCGCCGCTGTGCCGCTTGCGCACCTTGAGGAAGTCGTCGATGAACCCGACGGCACCGGCGAAGACCATCAGGCCGAGCAGCACCAGCGCGGTGATGGTCGGCTCGACCTGGGCGATCTGGGCGTCCGGCAGGGTGGTCAGGGCGAGGTGCCCGGCCACGTACGCGATGACGGTGGCGAGGATGAACACCACGCCGCCCATCGTCGGGGTGCCCTTCTTGCCCTGGTGCATCTGCGGGCCCTCGGCCCGGATCGGCTGACCGGCCTTCAGCCGGGTGAAGACCTTGATCGCGATCGGGGTGCAGAACAGCGAGACGAGGAAGGCCACCCCGATGGCCACGATGACCGCTCTCACGCCGCGCCACCCCCGGCCGCCGTACCCGTGCCGTTGCCCGCGGCGTCGGCCCGCAGCGCGTCGGCCACCTCCCAGGTCCGGTACCGGGACCCCTTCACCAGGACGACGTCGCCCGGCCGTAGCTCGCTACGCAGCACCTCGACGGCCGCCGTCTGATCGGTGAGCAGCACCGACTCTCCTCCCCAGTCACCTACCGATGTCGCCCCGTGGTGGATCGGCGCCGCCGCGTCGCCGACCACGAGCAGCCGGTCGACGCCCAGCTCCGCCGCGAGACGGCCCACCTCGGCGTGCCCCGGCTCCTCGAACTCGCCCAGCTCGGCCATGTAACCGAGCACCGCGACGGTACGCCCCCCGTGCCCGATGCCGGCCAGCGCGCGCAGCGCCACCGCCATCGACGCCGGGTTGGCGTTGTACGAGTCGTCGATCACGGTCACCCCGTCGGCGCGCTCGAAGACGTCCATCCGACGGGTCGAGACCAACCCCAGCGCGCCGAGCGCGATGGCCAGTTCGGCCAGCGGCATGCCCAGCTCACGGGCCACCGCCGCGGCGGCGAGGGTGTTCCAGACCTGATGCCGCCCGGTGAGCCCGAGTCGCACCGGGGCGCTGCCCTCCGGCGTCACCAGGGTGTACGCGGGCCGCCCCCGCTCGTCCACGGTCACGTCCACGGCCCGGACGTCGGCGTGCGCCGCCTCGCCGTACCGGACCACCCGGGCCGCCGTGCGGGCGGCCATCGCGTCGACCAGCGGGTCGTCGGCGTTCAGCACGGCCAG
Organism: Micromonospora sp. NPDC051296; assembly: GCF_040682255.1. Classification (NCBI taxonomy): domain Bacteria; kingdom Bacillati; phylum Actinomycetota; class Actinomycetes; order Micromonosporales; family Micromonosporaceae; genus Micromonospora; species Micromonospora sp. NPDC051296. Next base: position 5,196 of record NZ_JBFBAO010000343.1, read on the forward strand.
GCCGTCGGCCGGCAGCGCCTCGACCAGCTCACCCTTGGCCAGCGCGATGTTCGCCTGCGAGCCGAACTCGCCGATGTGCGACACCCCGACGTTGAGCACCACCGAGATGCGCGGCGGCGCCACGTCGCAGAGGTACCGCACGTGACCGATGCCCCGCGCGCCCTTCTCCATCACCAGGTAGCGGGTCGACGGCCCGGCCTGCAACGCGGTGTACGGGTGCCCCAGCTCGTTGTTGAACGACCCGGGCGGCGCCACCGTCTCCCCGAGCCGCGCGGTGAGCTGGGCGATCAGGTCCTTGGTGGTGGTCTTGCCGGACGAGCCGGTCAGCCCGATCACGGTCAGCTCCGGCAACCGGTCCACCACGACCCGGGCCAGCCGGCCCATCGCGGCCAGCGCGTCGGCGACCAGGATCATCGGCACGCCGGGCACCTCGCGGGTGCCCAGCACCGCCACCGCACCGGTGTCGACGGCCGCGGCGGCGTAGTCGTGCCCGTCGACCTTCTCCCCGTCGAAGGCGACGAAGAGTCCGCCCGGAGTGACCTTGCGCGAGTCGAACTCCACGCTTCCGGTGACCAGCACGGCGGGATCTGCGGCGACCAGCCGCCCGTCGACGGCCGACGCGACCTCGGCCAGGCTCAGCGCGATCACTGCTGCCCCGCCAGGTCGCCGAAGCGGATCCGCAGGGCGTCGGCGAGTTCGGTCACGTCGTCGAACGGGTACACCTCGCCGGCGATCTCCTGGCCGCGTTCGTGGCCCTTGCCGAGAACCGCCACCACGTCACCCGACGCGGCCAGCCGGACCGCCTCGTCGATCGCCGCGCGCCGGCCGGCCACCTCGACCACCCGGTCCGGCGCGGCGGCCTGGTAGGCGCCGGCGAGCACCTCGGCGCGGATCGCCCCGGGATCCTCGGTACGCGGGTTGTCGTCGGTCACCACCACCACGTCGGCCCCCTCCGCGGCGGCGGCACCCATCACCGGCCGCTTGTTCCGATCCCGATCACCGCCGGCGCCGATCACGCAGATCAGCCGGCCGGTACTTAATTCCCGCAGCGCGGCCAGCGCGGCCACCACGGCGTCCGGTTTGTGCGCGTAGTCGACCACCCCGCGCACACCGCCGGCCACACCCACCGACTCCAGCCGGCCGGGTACCCCGCCACAGGCGGCCACCCCCTCGGCGGCGGTCACCGGGTCGACCCCGGCGGCGACCAGGGTGGCGATGGCCAGCAGGGCGTTCGCGACGTTGTGCCGGCCCGGCAGCGCCACCCCGGCGGGGAGCACCAGCCCGTCCGGGCCGTGCGCGGTGAAGCGCTGGGCGTACCCCTCGCCGTCGGCGTCGTCGGCCCACCAGGTGGCGGCCGGGTCGCCGGACGCCGAGAAGCTGACCGTCGCCGGCTTAAACAGCGCCTTCAGGGCCGGATCGTCGTGGTTGAGCACCTCGACGGCGCAGCGGCCGTCGAACAGCCGCGCCTTGGCCGCGAAGTAGTCGGCGGAGTCGGCGTGGAAGTCGAGGTGGTCGGAGCCGAAGTTGGTCCAGCCGCCCACCGTGAAGCGCACCCCGCCGACCCGGCCCATCGCCAGGGCGTGGCTGGAGACCTCCATGACCACCGCGGTCACCCCGCGCTCGCGGGCGGCGGCCAGCATCGCGTGCAGGTCGGTGGCCTCGGGCGTGGTCCGGACGCTGTCCACCACCAGGTCGCCGAGGCGGGTCTCCACGGTGCCGATCAGGCCGGTGGTGTGGCCGGCGGCGCGCAGCCCCGACTCGACGAGGTACGCGGTGGAGGTCTTGCCGGCGGTGCCGGTCACCCCGATCACGATCAGCTGCGCGGTCGGGTCGCCGTAGACGGCCGAGGCGAGCGTCGACCGGTTCACCGTGAGCCAGAAGGTGATCACGGGCATGAAGGGCTCGTACGGCGGGCTGCTGATGTTCGGCCTGGCCCTGACCCTGGCCGGGATGCCGATGATCAACCCGATCTCGATCGGCGCCGGGGCGCTGTTCGGCGGCAAGAGCATCCGCGACGAGGGCAAACAGCTGCTGCGCCGCCGCCAGGCCACGGTGAAGACGGCGGTCCAGCGGCATGTCGACGACTTCTTCGTCCGGGTGAACAAGGACACCCGGGACGCGGCCCGCCAGGCGCAGCGGATGCTGCGCGACCACTTCAGCGCGCTGACCGAGGAGTTGCAGGCGGGCATCGTCGAGTCGCTGCGCAACGCCAAGCAGGCCGCCGACACCGACGCGGTGGCGCGCGAGCGGCGGCACCGGAGACCCCGGCACGGTTCGCCACGTCGCTCAGCGTCACTGACTGCGATCGTCGTCGGCCCACCGAAAGCCTTTCGCGAC
>NZ_JBFBAO010000344.1:0-7495 GCF_040682255.1 Micromonospora sp. NPDC051296
CAGGCCCAGGCCGAACAAGTGCTCATCCGCCAGCGGCTACCCACCAGGAGTCTGCCTCACCCACCGGCCAACTCCCACAACTCATTAGGACGAGCAGATGGCATGGTTGCGGGCCGCCTTCGTCACGGACGGTAACCGTCGCAGGCGGCTGCCGTCGGTGACGGGCCGGGCACCTCCGGCGGTTGAACCGGCCCAGCCCAGAGGGCGAACCGGCCCAGCCCCGAAGGGTGGACCGGCTCGCCTCGTACCGCCAAGGTCAACTCTGCTGCGGCACCGGAACCTCGGTGCTGGTGCCACCCGGAGCCGGGGCCTCCTCGGTGCTGGTGCCACCCGGAGCCGGCGTGGTGGTGCCACCCGGAGCGGTCGCGGTGCCACCCGGGCTGGGCGTGCCGCTCGCGCTGGCCTGCGGCACCGGGATGCCCAGTTGCTCGGCCAACTGCACCAGGGCGTCGTTGTGCGCCTGCAGGACCGGCAGCGCGGACTGCGCCAGCTGGACCACCTGCGACTCGGTGCCCTGCGAGATCTCCGTCTGGGTCGCCTGGATGGCCTGCAGGGTGCTGGTCAGCCCCTGGGTCACCCAGAGCCGGTCGAACTCCTCACCACTGGCGTTGTTCAGCTGGTCGAGAGCCGCCCGCTGGTCGGTGGTGGGCTCGTTCGGCAACTGGACGTTCAGCTGTTTGGCCACGTTCTTCACCGAGTTGTCCAGCTCGGTGTGGTCCGTGACGAACTGCTGCGCCAGGTCCTTGACCTGCTGGTTCTGGGCCTTCTTCTGGGCCAGCTCACCCGCTTGGATCTCGTACAGGTTGACCTGATGCATCGCCTGCAGGTACTGGGTGTCCTGCTCCGACTGCTGCGCCGCCGCCTGCGCCGCCGCTGCGGGTGCGACGCCTACCAGCACCAGCGCGGCCACCAGGCCGAGGCGTTTGATACCCAACATGCTTCCTCCCCGTTGAGACGTTGGACCGCACGGATACCCGGCTGGCCGGGGTTATTCCTGCGATCCGACGACGGGCGGGAAGCTCCGACGAGGGCCGGAAGGCCGGAAAAGGGCGTGGCGCCCGCCGGACGACTCCGGCGGGCGCCACGTCACGCTGTGGCGGACCTCAGCGGCGGGTCTCCCCGCTGCCGATCTCCTCCCGCTCCGCGCGCGGCTCGACCGGCGGGTGCCCCGGCGAGACCGGCGCCTCGGCCGGCTTCTCGATCGGGTAGAAGAAGCCCCGGATGGCCGGGCCGAGGGCACCGAGCCGGTTCATCTTCTTCGGCACGACCCAACCGGCGTACGGCAACTCGCCGTGCCCGTGCTCGTCGGGTGCGGCGAGCGGCTGGTGCACCTCGACGAACCGGCCGTCCGGCAGACGCCGGATGATGCCGGTCTCCACGCCGTGGGCCAGCACCTCCCGGTCGTGCTGCTGCAGACCGAGGCAGATCCGGTACGTGACGTAGTACGCCAGCGGCGGCAGGATCAGCAGACCGATCCGGCCGGCCCAGGTCATCGCGTTCAGGCTGATGTGGAACTTGTCGGCGATGACGTCGTTCGCCCCGGAGAGCGTCAGGATCACGTAGAACGTGATGGCCATGGCGCCCAGGCCGGTGCGGAACGGCACGTCGCGGGGACGCTGGAGCAGGTTGTGGCTCCGGTAGTCCTTGAGGTAGCGGGCCTCCAGGAACGGATAGAGCGTGGAGAGCCCGACCAGGATGCCCGGTAGCACCACTGTCGGCCAGAACAGCGGCGGAATCACGTACCCGTCGCCGATCGGGATGTCGATCTGCCAGTCCGGCATCAGACGGGTCGAGCCGTCGAGGAACATGACGTACCAGTCGGGCTGGCTGGCGGCCGAGACCACCCACGCCTCGTACGGGCCGAACAGCCAGATCGGGTTGATCTGGAACAGACCGCCCATCAGCGCGATCACGCCGAAGACGACCATGAAGAAGCCGCCCTGCTTGATCGCGTACCGCGGGAACATCCGCTCGCCAACCACGTTGCTGTTGGTCCGGCCCGGGCCCGGCCACTGGGTGTGCTTCTGCTTGAAGACCAGCCCCAGGTGGACGCTGATCAGCGCGACCAGCAGCGCCGGGATGAGCAGCACGTGGGCGATGAAGAACCGGCTGATGATGATCGTGCCGGGGAACTCCCCACCGAAGATCGAGGAGGTCAGCCAGGAGCCGATCACCGGGATGGACAGCATGATCGCCGAGGCGATCCGCAGACCGGTGCCGGACAGGCCGTCGTCCGGCAGCGAGTAGCCGGTGAAGCCGGCCAGGAAGCCGACCCAGAACAGCAGCGAACCGATGATCCAGTTGGTCTCCCGCGGCTTGCGGAACGCGCCGGTGAAGAAGATCCGCAGCATGTGCACCACGATCGCGGCCATGAACAGCAGGGCTGCCCAGTGGTGCATCTGGCGCATGATCAGGCCGCCCCGGACATCGAACGAGATGTCCAGGCTGGAGGCGTACGCGGCCGACATCGGCGTGCCCCGCAGCGGGGCGTAGCTGCCGTTGTAGATGACCTCGGTCATCGACGGCTCGAAGAAGAAGGTCAGGAAGACACCGGTCAGCAGCAGGACGATGAACGAGAAGAGCGCGATCTCGCCGAGCAGGAACGACCAGTGGTCGGGGAACACCTTGTTCAGCAGCTTGCGCAGAGGGGTCGCCGCCTGGAAGCGCTCGTCGACCGCCCGGGCGGTGTTGCCCGGCGCCGCTGCCATGTCAAACTTTCGCCGCTTCACGGCCGCTCCCAGAAGTCGGGCCCGACGGTTTCGGTGTAGTCGGACTTCGCCACGAAGTAGCCCTCGGCGTCCACCTCGATCGGCAGCTGCGGCAGCCGCCGGCTGGCCGGGCCGAAGACGGGCTTGGCGTTGTCGGTGATCAGGAACTGCGACTGGTGGCACGGGCAGAGCAGCCGGTTGGTCTGCTGCTCGTACAGGCTCGCCGGGCAGCCGGCGTGCGTGCAGATCTTCGAGTAGGCGGCGTAGTTGCCCCACATGTAGTCGCCGTGGCCCTCGCGCTCGTTGTTGCGGCGCGATTCCGCGGCGTCGACGTCCCGCAGGTGGATCAGCAGGGTGGGCGAGTCGGCGTGCAGGTTGCTCACGCCGTGCTCGATGCCCGGGAAGACGGTGATCTGGCCGCCGGCGCTGATGTCCGCCGGACGGATCGGCCGCCCGTCCTCGCGGATCAGCCGGATCTTCCGGCCGTCCTGCGGGGCGAACCCGGTCGTCATCATCTGGTTGTTCTTGTGCGGGTTGGAGATCAGCCCGCCCACCAGCGGCGCCGCGACGACCGCGCCGACCGGCACCAGACCGGCCAGCAGCGAGACGCCGAGCAGCGGCCGGCGCTTCACGCCCAGCTCGTCGGCCATGTAGAGCATCGTCTGGCCGGTGATCTTCTGGTCCTCGGTGGAGACGCCCTCGTGCCGGTCCTGGATCGACACCTCCTTGGGCAGCAGCTTCTTGCCCCAGGTGAGGATGCCGAAGCCGACGCCCAGCAGCGCGACGCCGAGGGTCAGGCCGAGCAGCGGGGTGTAGAGCTTGTCGCCGCCGCGGCCCGGCGCGTACTCCCAGGGCCACCAGATGTAGATCGCCAGGAAGGCGGTCGCCGCCAGGCCGGTGAGCAGGAAGAACGCCGCCACCGTACGGACCAGCCGGCGCTCGGCCTTGCTGCCCGGAGTCACCTGCGGCTCGTAGTGGACGATCTCGATGTCGTCGCGCCGGGCGCCCTCACGGACGATGTCGAACCGGCTCAGCCTGGGGTCGTTCACGTCGAGCGGTTCCTGGCCCGGGTGGGCCGGCTGCTCGGTGTGGGTGCTCATGCCGTCACCTCGCTAGGGGCGGTGCCGGGCCACGGCACCACAGCACTGACTCGGAGAATCCGCTCGGTCACGACTTGCCCGCAATCCACAGGCTGGCGAAGACGAGCGCGACGATGCCGACCAGGAAGATCGCCACACCCTCGGTGGAGGGCCCGTACCGGCCCAGGTTAAACCCGCCCGGGTCGCCGTCGTGCTTCAGCGTCTGCTGGATGTAGGCGATGATGTCCGCCTTCTGCTCCGGCGTGATCTGGTTGTCGCCGAAGACCGGCATGTTCTGCGGGCCGCTCAGCATCGCCGCGTAGATCTGCCGGTCGGTGGCCGGCTTGAGGCTCGGCGCGTACTTGCCCGAGGAGAGGGCACCGCCGCCGCCGCTGAACGCGTGGCACTGCGAGCAGTTGATCCGGTACAACTCGCCGCCGATCGCGACGTTGCCGTCCTCGTGCAGGTTGTCACCGGCCGGCACGATCGGGCCGCCACCCAGCTCCTGAATGTACGCGGCCAGCTGGTCGATCTCGTCCGAGTTGAACACCTCGGGCTTGCGCGCGGCCTGGGCCTCCTGCCGGGCCATCGGCATCCGGCCGGTGCTCACCTGGAACTCGACCGAGGCCGCGCCGACGCCGATGAGGCTCGGCCCGCGCCCCTCGACCCCCTGCGCGTTGCGACCGTGGCAGGTCACACAGCTCACGTCGAACAGCGCCTTGCCCTCGGCGGCGGCGGCGCTCATCGGCGGGTTGTCCTGCGCCTGCGCACCGGGGGCGAAGACGGCGTAGGCGCCGCCGGCCAACATCAGCGCGGCGACCAGCCGGACCGCGGCACCCAGCCGACGGCGGCCCCTGCTGCGCGCCACGGGCCGCCCGCGCAGCCGCGCGAACAGACCGCGTCGGCGGTCGTTGTCAGAAGTCATGACCTGTGTCCTTAACCGGTTGGACCTTGTCTCAGGGGTGGAGCGGCGGCACGGCGTACGGCGCCAAGATCACTGGAGCCAGTAGATCATGGCGTAGAGCCCGATCCACACGACGTCGACGAAGTGCCAGTAGTACGACACGACGATCGCCGATGTGGCCTGCGCCGGGGTGAACCGGCCCATGGTGGTGCGGATCATGAAGATCACGAAGGCGATCAGACCGCCGATCACGTGCAGGCCGTGGAACCCGGTGGTCAGGTAGAACATCGAGCCGTAACCGTCGGCGTTGATCTTGATGCCCTCGTGCACCAGCTCGCGGTACTCGTTGGCCTGGCCGAGGACGAAGATCAGGCCCATCACGAAGGTGACCGTGAACCAGCGGCGCAGCGCGTGCACGTCACCCTTCTCGGCGGCGAACACACCGAGCTGACAGGTCACCGAGGACAACACCAGGATCACCGTGAAGGTGGTCGCGTACGGGATGTTGAGGATCGCGGTGTGCTCTGCCCAGAGCTCCGGCGCTGCCGCACGGATGGAGAAGTACATCGCGAACAGCGCCGCGAAGAACATGAGTTCGCTGGAGAGCCAGACGATCGTCCCGACGCTGACCATGTTGGGTCGGGTCAGCGAGTGGATCCGGCTCTTGTCAATGGCTGGGGCCGCAGTCACGCGGTCATTATTGCCGTTGACCACGCCCGGCGATCAGCGGGGGGCCAAACCCGGGGTGCGCATGGCCCGATCGGTACCGTCCGGTTCGCCTGACCTAGGCTGATTGGCGTGCTGCACGTCGATCCGATCTCCCTGGCCACCTCGGCCGCGCCGCAGCTCACAGCGGGCGCGACCAGCACGGCCGCAACGTCGGCCGCCGTCGAGGTGACGGCCGGCGCCGTGCCGCTGGCGGCCGAGGCCACCCCGCCGCCGTTCTCCGTCACCGCCGTGTTCACCGAGGCCAGGTTGGACAGCTGGCTCGCCGTCGGCCTGGTGCTCGCCGCTGGCCTCTACCTCTACGGGGTGCACCGGCTGCGGGTACGCGGTGACCGCTGGCCGGTCGCCCGGACGATCTTCTTCCTCGGTCCCGGTCTCGGCGGCATCGCCTCGGTCACGGTCAGCGGGCTGCACGCGTACGACACCGCGCTGCTGTCGGTGCACATGGTGCAGCACATGGCGCTGTCCATGGTCTCGCCGATCTTCCTGGCGCTCGGCGCGCCGGTCACACTGGCCCTGCGCACCCTGCCGACGGGGCCACGCAAGCGGCTGCTCGCGGTGGTGCACAGCCGGATCGCGCGGATCTACACCTTCCCGCTGGTGGCCTTCGCCATCTTCGTGGTCAACCCGTTCGCGCTCTACTTCACCGACCTGTACCGCTACACCCTGGAACACGCCTGGGCGCACGAGCTGGTGCACGCGCACTTCATCATGACCGGCTGCGTGTTCTTCTGGCCGCTGCTCGGTCTGGACCCGCTGCCGGGACGCTGGCCGTACCCGGGCCGGGCCCTGCTGATGCTGCTGTCGGTGCCGTTCCACACCGTGCTCGGGCTGACCATCATGCAGAGCACCACCCTCTTCGGCGGCGACTGGTACCCGTCGCTCGGGCTGAGCTGGGCCGACCCGTGGGAGGACCAGGTCCTCGCCGGCGGCATCCTGTGGGCCGGCGGCGAGTTCGTCAGTGTGACGATGCTCGCGGTGCTGGTCGTGCAATGGATGCGCCACGCCGAGCGGGAGGCCCGCCGGATCGACCGCGAACTGGACCGCCAGGAGGCCCGCCAGCGCGCCGCGGAAGCCGCCGGCTGAGCCGACCCCCGGACCGCCCCGCGTCCGGCCCCAGGGCCGGACGCGGGGCGGCGTGTCGCGGGAGCCACGCCGACCGGTACGATCGGCGGCGCAGCTACGAGGTGGGAGCCAGTTCAAGCCATGAGCGAGCGCAGCGAGCGAATCATCAGGCTCAGTGCGAATGTGCCTCAGGACGGCACGGAGCGAAGCGGAGTGTCGGCATGAGCGATCGTCTGTGCACCGTCCTGCTCTACAGCGACGACCCGCAGGTCCGGGACCGGATGCGGCTCGCCGTGGGCACTCGTCCCGCGGCCGACCTGCGCGTCGAGTTCGTCGAGGCGGCCACCTACGCGGAGTGCGTCCGGCTGGTCGACGACTACGAGATCGACCTGATGCTGCTCGACGGTGAGGCCACGCCGGGTGGCGGCATCGGCATCGCCCGGCAGATCAAGGACGACTTCGACGAGGCTCCCCCGACCTGCGTGGTGATCGCCCGCGCCGCCGACCGGTGGCTCGCGGCGTACGCCGAGGTCGACGCGACCCTGGTGCACCCGCTCGACCCGATCACCACCGCCGCCACGGTGACCGAGCTGCTGCGGACGCACGCCGCCGCCTGACGTACCACTCCGGCACCGCCACGGCGCCGGGCGAGCCGGCGCCGGTCCCGTCCCACCCGCACTCGTCTGCTCGGGAGGCCCGCATGGGCGATCGGACCTGGCCGCACCTGCTCACCGCGCTGCTGCGCGGGGAGGAACTCTCCGCCGCCGACACCGCCTGGGCGATGGGCGAGATCATGTCCGGCTCCGCGGCTCCGGCCCAGATCGCCGGCTTCGCGGTGGCGCTGCGGGCCAAGGGCGAGACGCCGGCCGAGGTGACCGGGCTGGTCGAGGCGATGCTCAGCCGGGCCGTCCCGGTGGAGCTGCCCGAGGAGGTACGCGCGACCGCGCTGGACGTGGTCGGCACCGGCGGCGATCTCGCCCATACGGTCAACATCTCCACGATGACCGCGCTGG
>NZ_JBFBAO010000345.1:0-7469 GCF_040682255.1 Micromonospora sp. NPDC051296
GCAAGTCGTACCTGGGTCTGCTGCTGGCCGGGCCCGACGGCACGCCGCGCCCCACGGCCGGTCGGGAGGCGGCCACCGTCGCCACCAGCCTGCTCGCGGTCGCCGCCGGTGCCTGGGGGGTGCGCGTGCACGACGTGGGTGCCACCGTCGACGCGCTCGCCGTCTGGCAGGCCACCGGCCGCCCGCGCCTGCCCCGCGCGCCCGGCACCCCGCTGCCCGAGGCCGCCGCACCCGACGCCGTGACCGCTGGCGCCGCCCGTGGTCCCGCCGGCCCCACGGCCGGTGGCCCTGCCGACCGAGGAGCCTTGCGGTGACCGACCGGATCGAACTGACCGGCCTGCGGGCGTACGGCCGGCACGGGGTGTACGACTTCGAACGCGCCCGGGGCCAGGAGTTCGTCGTCGACGCCGTGCTGGAGCTGGATCTCACCCCGGCCGCCCGGTCCGACGACGTGACCGACACCGTGCACTACGGCGAACTCGCCGAGCGCCTGGTGGCGGTGGTCACCGGCGAGCCGGTCAACCTGATCGAGACCCTCGCCGACCGGCTGATCGAGGTCTGCCTGGCCGATTCCCGGGTGTCCGGCGCGACGGTCACCGTGCACAAGCCGGAGGCGCCGGTCCCGCACGCCTTCACCGACGTGGCCGTGACGATGCGCCGGACGCGTACCCGATGACGCGCGCCGTGCTCTCCCTCGGCAGCAACCTCGGCGACCGGCTCGGCCACCTGCGCACCGCGCTGGCGACGTTCGGCGACAGCGTCCTGGTGGTCTCCGGGGTGTACGAGACCCCACCGTGGGGCGACACCGAGCAGCCGGCGTACCTGAACGCGGTGCTGTTGGCCGCGGACCCGGCGGCCGGCCCGTACGACTGGTTGGCGCGGGCCCGGACGGCGGAACGCGCCGCCGGCCGGGTCCGCGACCCGCTGCGCCGCTTCGGCCCCCGTACGCTCGATGTCGATGTCATCGCGGTGTGGACCGACGACGACCGGCCGGTGCTCAGCGACGACCCGGAGCTGACCCTGCCGCACCCCCGGGCGCAGCTGAGAGCCTTCGTACTGCGGCCGTGGATCGACATCCAGCCCTACGGCCAACTGCCGGGACACGGTTGGTTGACCGACCTGCTGACCGCCGGGCCGGCCGCTGCCGAGGTAGCGGAACTGCGCCCCCGCCCGGATCTGGCGTTAGAGTCGACGGCATGAGCGAGTGCAGGCGGTCGGAATGACGCAGTCCCCACCGCCCGACGGGTCGCGGATGGCGCCCACCCGCATCTCGACCCTGGTGGTGACCGCCCTGGCCGCTGCGGCGGCCGCCTGGTTGCTGATCAGCAGCATCTACTACAACCGGCTGCCGGCGCTGCCGTGGCTGCCGGTGGTCACCCTGGCCGGGCTCGCCGTACTGGAGGCGTACGCCGCGATCAACACCCGGGGCCGGATCGAGCGACGGCCCGGCCGGGATCCGGTCAACCCCCTGATGGTCGCCCGGTTCGTCGTGCTGGCCAAGGCGTCCGCCCTGGTCGGGGCCATCTTCACCGGCGTGTACGCCGGGCTGGCCGGTTGGTTGTTCGTGCAGACCACGCAGGCTGCCGTCGACGACCGACCGGCCGCCGTCGCCGGCCTGCTGGCCTCGATCGCGCTGGTGGCCGCCGCGCTCTGGCTGGAGCGGTGCTGCCGGGTCCCGGAGCGGCCGGAGGACGAGAACGAGCCCGACGACTGGCAGAGCCGCCCCGGCCGGCGTTAGGGCCGTGTCGAAGTTTCCCTGGGCCGGCGTAGAAGTCACCGCTCGGCCGCGTCCCGCCACAGCTTGTGACGGGACGTCGACACCCCGCCCGCAGGGGGTTCCGCCCCGGCTCCGAGCGCGGGTACGGTGCCTGCGACCGGATGGGCAACGGCCGCCGCCGGCCCGCTCGCGCGTCGGTGGAGTCCGGGCGGCCGCTGGGAGGCGGAATCATGGGGTACGACGAACCGGGCCGGAGCGGGCAGTCGGAGCCAACCTCTGCCGTGCCCGCCGTTGGGGTGGACGCCGTCGTGGACGACCCCGACAACAACGGTGAGCCGGGCCGGGACCGCTTCGGCGTCTACGTGGTCTGGGAGACGCTCCTGCTGCTCGGCTTCGCCGCGCTGGTCTACCTGGTCTGGCAGGAGGATCCGGCCGCGCTGCGGGGCGCCGGACTGCGCGCCCTCATCGTCGCCGTGGTCGGCATCGGGCTGCTGGCGTTGGCCGCCGGGCTGAGCCTGCGTACCGCGGCGGTGAACCTCGCGATCGGGCCAGTGGCGGTCGCGGCCGGGTTGCACTTCGCAGAACAGGGCGATCGGGGCATACTCGTCGCCGTCGGCACAGCCGCCGCGGTGGCCGCGCTCGGTGGGCTCCTGCTGGGCCTGCTGGTGGTGGTGCTGCACGTACCCGGCTGGGCGGCCAGCCTCGGCGGCGCGGCCGGCGTCATCGTCTATATCGAACAGCGGTCCGCGCCGGTGCTCGTGCAGGCGGACTACGATCCGCGCTCCAGCGCCGGGCAGCTCTTCGTCGGCTTCGCCGCGATCGCGGTGTTCGGCGGGTTGTTCGGGGCGGTGGGTCCGGTCCGTCGGCTGGTCGGCCGGTTCCGTCCGGTCGCCGATCCGGCGCGCCGCCGCGGCGCGGCGGCGGCGGTGGTGGTCACCGGCGGGTACGTCTGCTCCACCGTGCTGGCGATGCTCGCGGGTGCGCTGATCGCCTCGGTCGACGGTGCGGTGACGCCGTCCGCGGGGCTGGACTGGACGCTGCTGGCGGTGGGCGCGGCGCTGTTCGCCGGCACCAGCGCCTTCGGCCTGCGGGGTGGCGTGTTCGGCACTCTCCTGACCGCCGGCGCGATCGGCCTGTTCCTCGCGTACGCGCAGGCGCGCGGCTGGACGATCAGCCGGTGGGCGGTCGGTGGTGCCTTGCTGGTCGCCGGCCTGCTGGTCACCCGGCTGGTCGAGAGGTACGGCCGGCCGGCGCCGGCCGCGACGGTGCTGCCCACGCCCCCGTCGCCGCCCACGGACGCCACCAACGGCAGCGGGTGGACCGTGGCCCGGCCGGAGCCGGTCGGCGACTGGCCCCCGGTCCTCCCGGCGCAGCCGACCGGCAGCCCGGCCGACCCGTGGGGGACCCGGCGGTGGGAGACCGGCCCGCGCACCTGGGAGGACGCCGAGGACCGGTGACCGGTCCGGGTGTTTCCCACGCGCCGTCGGCGCGCCGGATGTGATCTCGGCGGTTAGGCTCGGCGCATGACCGACACATCATCGATCTCCGGCGGCCGGTCGTTCGAGGAGTTGGACGCCCTCTCCACCGAGGAGCTGCGCGAGCAGGCTTTCGCGTTGGCCCGGGAGCGCCGGGACGTGGGATTCTTCTGGTCGGTGCTGCGGCACCTGCCGAACGCGGACGAGGCCGCCGCGCTGGACGGGGCGCCGAACTCGGTGGGCCCGACGATCGACGAGGCGGCCGCCCTGTGGCGGGAGATGACCGGTCACGGCTACGAGGAGTCCGCGCCGCTGCTGCGCGCTGCGTTCATCGACTACCTGTTGAAGCACTGATCGGCGGAGTCCGGCGTAACACCATAAATCGCGCCTCGCGTTTGCCCACGTCGATTCGCTGGGAACTAGCGGGGCCATGGCTCTCACCAATCGTTACAAGACCGCACCGGGTGCCGGCACGCTCGCCGCGCTCATCCTCGTCCTGGTCTTCGGCAGTCCCTGGTACGCCGACTGGGCCAGGGACAACACCGATCCGGACACCGCCGGCGGGTGGTTCCTGAGACTGCTCGCCTGGCCGGCCTGGCGATTCGACTCCTCCGACTCGATCCAGGAGATCTTCGCCGCCGACCTGAAGGCGATCCTCGTGGTCGTCCTGACCGCCGTCTTCCTCTACCTCCTCCCGGGTTCGCAGCTCTCCCGCGCCCGGGGCACCCTCAGCCAGTTCTTCGCCGGCTGGGCGGCGTACGTCTTCGCGGGTGCCTTCGCGGCCCTGCTCACCGCGCTGATCCGGACCAACCCGTCGCTGCTCGGCGCCTTCCAGGCCGCCGGTGACGGCGCCGAGTACGGACTCTTCGTCGGCTGGATCATCGGAATCGCCACCCTGGGCAGCTGGCGGGGACGACGCTAGCGCCCGGTCGGCCCGACCAGCGCCAGGACGCGTTCCCGGCTGAGCATTCCGACCGGTCGTCCCTGCTCGGTGACCACGGCGTGCCCTCCGGTCGAGGTGAGCAGGACGGCCAGTGCGTCGTACGCCGAGCCGCCCAACGGCACGGCCGGCAGGTCCGCCCCGCCGTCGGCGGGCAGCGGATCGAGCACCTCGCGGGTGACCGGGGTGACCGCCAGCCGGCGGATGCCCCGGTCGGCGCCGACGAACTCGCGGACGAACGGGGTGGCCGGGGCGCCGAGCAGGGCGGCCGGGGTGTCGTACTGCTCCAGCCGGCCACCCTCGGAGAGCACTGCGATCCGGTCGCCGAGCCGGACCGCCTCGTCCAGGTCGTGGGTGACCAGGACGATGGTTTTGCGGACCTCGGCCTGCAGGCGCAGGAACTCCTCCTGGAGCCGGGTCCGGACGATCGGGTCGACGGCGGAGAACGGCTCGTCCATCAGCAGCACCACCGGGTCGGCCGCGAGCGCCCGGGCCACACCGACCCGCTGCCGCTGGCCGCCCGAGAGCTCGTGCGGGTAGCGCCGGCCGAACTGCGCCGGATCGAGGCCGACCAGCTCCAGCAGTTCCTCGACGCGGTGCCGGGCGCGGTCCCGGGGCCAGCCGAGCAGGCGAGGCACCGTGGCGACGTTGTCGGCCACCGTCTGATGGGGGAACAGCCCGACATTCTGGATGACGTAGCCGATCCGCCGCCGCAGCGTCACCGGGTCGACCCGGGTGACGTCGGAGTCGCCGAGCATGATCCGGCCGGCGGTCGGCTCGATCAGGCGGTTGATCATCCGGAGCACGGTCGACTTGCCGCAGCCCGACGGCCCGATCAGCACGACCAGCTCACCCGCGTCGACGTGCAGGCTGAGTTCCCGGACCGCCTCGGTGCCGTCCGGATAACGCTTGCCGATGCCGTCGAGAGTGATCGACGCCGCGCGCTGACCGCCGTCGGCGACCGGGGTACCGTCCACGTATGTCCTTCCGCCTGAGCTACCGGGCAGACCCGGGTAACCCGTGGTTCTCCTGGCAGTACGTGCGGGACAACTCTGACACGGTGCTGGCCGCCCTGCGCGACCACACCACCCTGACCGTGCGGGCGGTGCTGATCGCCGCGCTGATCGCCGTCCCGCTGGCCGTGGTGGCGTACTGGTTCCGGCCGCTCACCGGGCCGATTCTCGCACTCACCGGGGTGCTCTACACGGTCCCGTCCCTGGCCCTGTTCGCGTTCATCGCGCCCTACCTGGGCATCGGCGTCGCGACCGTGCTCAGCGTGGTGGTGCTGTACGCGCTGCTGGTGATCGTCCGAAACACCGTCGCGGGGCTCAACCAGGTGCCCGCCGAGGTCCGCGAGGCGGCCGAGGGCATGGGGTACGGCCGCTGGGGCCGGCTGCTACGGGTAGAACTGCCGCTGGCCCTGCCCGGCATCCTCACCGGCCTGCGGCTGGCGACGGTCTCCACGGTGGCCCTGGTCACCGTCGGGGTGGTGATCGGGCGTGGCGGGCTCGGGCAGATCATCTTCGCCGGCTTCCAGAACAACCTCTACAAGGCCCAGATCATGACCGGGACGCTGCTCTGCGTCCTGCTGGCCCTGGTGCTCGACCTGTTCCTGATCGGCGTCGGCTGGCTGCTCACCCCGTGGCTGCGCGGACGGATCGGGTGAGCACCGGGTCGAGCGCCGGCCGGCGGGACCTGACCAGCCGGAGGCCACGATGAATCCCGTCCAGCAAGCGGTGGTCTGGCTCAACGACCCGCTGAACTGGACGAACCCGGGCGGCATCCTGGACCGGCTCGGCGAGCACGTGAGCATGTCGGCCGCCGCGGTGCTGCTCGGCTGCCTGGTGGCCTGGCCGCTCGGGCTGTGGCTGGGCCACACCGGCCGCGGCGGCGGGCTGGTCGTGCTCGTGTCCAACCTCACCCTGTCGGTGCCCACGCTGGCCCTGCTGACCATCCTTCCGCTGACCTTCCTCGGTTTCGGCCGGCCGGCCGTGGTGGTCGCCCTGGCGGTGTTCGCGGTGCCGCCGCTGCTGGCGAACGCGTACACCGGGGTGCGGCAGGTCGACCCGCAGACCCGGGAGGCGGCCCGCGGCATGGGCATGACCGGCGCGCAGGTGTTGCGCCAAGTCGAGCTGCCGCTGGCCGTGCCCTACCTGGCCGCCGGCTTCCGGACCGCCGCGGTCCAGGTGGTCGCCACCGCGGCCCTGGCGACCTTCGTCAACGGCGGCGGTCTGGGCGAGATCATCCGATTCGGATTCGGCCTGAGCATCGCCGTGGGCGGCGGTCAGATCCTCGCCGGCGGCCTGCTGGTCGCCGGGCTCGCGATCAGCGTGGAACTGCTCTTCGCGTACGTCGAGCGGCTGGTCACGCCCCGCCCGCTGCGCCGTAGCCGGCGCGTTGCCGGTCGGCGCGCGGCGGACGCGATCACCGGATCCTGATCAGGTACCCCGGGCCTGACGCCCGCACCGAGGCGTCATAGAATCCCTACCGAGAAACTGGGATATCGGCATCTGGAGGGTGACGTTCCAGTGACGAACGCCGTCAGAAGTTGTCGGTGGGCGGCGGCAGGATGTTGGGTGGAAGTTGCGGGCGGCCAGACGGCGGATCGCCCGTCGGACACGCGGCCGGCCCGAACGGGTCGCGCCGGGACACGGAAGGCGGGCTCATGCGCGCAGGTAAACGTCTGTCCATTGCCGTTGTCGGTGCCATCGCGGCGGCCGGTGTGCTGGCCGGGTGCGGCGAGGCCGGCTCCTCCGGCACCGAGGCGCCGCAGCAGGCCGCCGCCGGCGAGGGTTGCGCCCCGGTCGCCGGCGAGCAGCTGATCGCGCTCGACGACGACAAGTCTCTGCAGAACGCCGACAACATCATCCCGGCGGTTCACAGCAAGGCGGCCACGCCGCAGCTCATCGCGGCGCTGGACAAGGTCTCGGCCGGGCTCGACACCCCGGCCCTGGTGCAGCTCAACAAGGCGGTCGACGTCGACCGCAAGAGCGCGCAGGCGGCGGCGCAGGACTTCGTCACCGCGAACGGGCTCGCGGACGGCGTCGAGAATGGCCCGGGCGGGCGGATCACGGTGGGGGCGGGCAACTTCACCGAGAGTGAGATCATCGCCGAGCTCTACAAGCTCCAGCTGACCGCGGCCGGTTACCAGGTAACCGTGCAGCAGATCGGCAACCGGGAGCTCTACGAGCCGGCACTGGAGAAGGGCGAAATCCAGGTCGTCCCGGAGTACGCGGCCACCATGGCCGAGTTCCTCAACGGCAAGGTGAACAGCGGTGCCCAGCCGGTCTCCTCGCCCGACGTGGACGCCACCATCACCGCGCTGCGTGGACTCGGC
>NZ_JBFBAO010000346.1:0-7457 GCF_040682255.1 Micromonospora sp. NPDC051296
GGCCGACGCGCTCGGCGCGGACACCCACCGGGCGCTGGTGGGCTGGCTGGAGACCCTTGCGGCGTACCGGGGGGAACTGGGCGCCGGCGCGGCGGTGCTGGCCGAGGAGTTGGCCGAGCGCCGGGCGGTGCTGCGCGACCTGGCCGACGACCCCGACCTGCGCGGCGGGATCCTGCTCGCCTCCCCGTCGCTGGACCAGTACCTGCCGGGATACCTCGCCGCACCCGGGAAATCCGGCAAGCGGGCCCGGCGGGTGGAACGCTCCCTGCTGGAGTACGCGCTGCGCACCGCCTGCAAGACCAGCCCGTTCAGCCGGCTGACCACGGTCAACGTCGGGACGTTCGCCCCGGGCGGCGGTCGGCTGCTCGACGTCCGCTCCCCAGCCGACGCGGTCAAGCGCGGCGCGGCCCGGCTCAACCTCGCCACGCTGGGCCGGTTGTCGGCCATCGTGCTGGCCGACGAGACGCTCCGCGCGGACCTGCCGGTCACCGTCACCACCGGCTGGCGCATCGAGCGCGGCCGGCTGCGCTACCTGCGTCGCCGCCGGACCAGCTCCGAGGACGGCGACGCCGCGATCACCCTGGAGTCGATCCACGAGTCGCTGTTCGTGCTGCCCACCGGCCAGGTGCTGCACGACATCCTGGCCGCGCTCGACGGCGGTCGGGTGCGAAGGATGTCCGAGCTGGTCACCGAGTTGGCCACCGACGGCCGCCCGGCCGACGAGGTCGGCCAGTACCTGCACCACCTGCTCCGGGTCGGTCTGCTGGTGGTGCCGAACCTGCAACTGGACATCCACGCCGACGACCCCGTCGAGGGCTA
Organism: Micromonospora sp. NPDC051296; assembly: GCF_040682255.1. Taxonomy (NCBI): domain Bacteria; kingdom Bacillati; phylum Actinomycetota; class Actinomycetes; order Micromonosporales; family Micromonosporaceae; genus Micromonospora; species Micromonospora sp. NPDC051296. Next base: position 820 of record NZ_JBFBAO010000346.1, read on the forward strand.
CCGGGTCGCGCTGCGGGAGATCGGCCGGGGCTGGGCCGACCGGCTCGCCGACCGGGTCGACACGGTGAACCGCCTCGCCACCGGCTACCCGGCCGCCGACGTGGCCGGCCGCCGCGCGGTGCTCGCGGACATCCGCCGGGAACTGGTCGCCGCCCACGCCGACCTCGGCCGCGCCGACGTCCCGGCCCCCCGGACCCTGGTCTACGAGGACGCCACGCTGCGCACCGAGGCCCCGGTCACCGCCGACCGGGACCGGTGGGAGCGCGACGTGCTGCCGGAGCTGCGGGCGCTGGCCCGGATCATGCCGGTGTTCGACGTCAACCTGCCCCGCCGGCTGGCCACCAAGGGCTTCTTCCGGGCCCGCTACGGCGCCGGTGGACGCTGCGATGACCTGCTCACCTTCGCCCACGAGTTCCAGCAGGACTTCTTCGAGCACTACACCGGGCGGATGATGCGCCGCCGGGCGTTCGACGCGGACAACGCGTACGTCCGGCAGGAGAACTGGTTCCGGCAGGAGGAGATCTCCGCGCTCGACGACGCGCGCGTCGAGGTGGCCCGTCGGGTGAACGAGGCGTACCGCCGGCTGCCGGCCGGCGCCGAGGAACTGGCGTTGGACGACGCGTTCATGGCAGACGTCGCCGCCCGGGTGCCCGCCACGCTCGGCACCCTCGACCCGCGGTCCTTCTTCCTCCAGTTCGCCGACCAGGGCGACCGGCAACGGGTGGTGGTCAACCGGATCTACTCCGGCATGACGCTGCTGTTCTCCCGCTTCGCCCACCTCTTCGCCGACGAGGACCTGGCCGGCGCGCTCCGCGCCGAGCTGGCCCGGCTCCAGCCGCCGGGCGCGGTGCTGGCCGAGCTGAAGGGCGGGTACGACGCCACCAACCTCAACCTGCACCCGGCGGTCACCCCGTACGAGCTGGTCTGCCCGGGGGAGATCAGCTTCCGGCCGGCGGCCGAGCAGATCCACATGGACGATCTCAGCGTCGAACACGACCCGGTGGCGGATCGACTGCTGTTGCGTTCGCGCCGGCTGGACGCCGAGGTCATCCCGGTCTACCTGGGCTTCCTGCTGCCGATGGCGCTGCCCGAGGTGCAGCAGGTGCTGCTCACCTTCGCCTACCTCGGGATGGCCCAGCCGGACTTCTGGGCGGGCACCACCGTGCCGCTGCCCGATCGGGGTATCGCCGGCTATCCGCGGATCGTGCACGGCGACCTGGTGCTGCAACGGCGGATGTGGAAGCTGCACCCGGACTACCTGCCGCCGGCGCGTACCGCCGAGGTCGGCGAGGCCGACTGGTTCCTGGCCTGGCAGCGGTGGCGGCGGGACAACGGGCTGCCCCGCCGGGTGTTCGCCACCCCGGACGGCAACCGGCTCGCCCCGACCGCCGACGACGCCGGCCCGGCCGGTGCTCCGGCGGCCGGCCGGCCGGACCACAAGCCGCTCTACGTCGACTTCGACAGCTACCTCTGCCTGCAACTGCTGGAGGCGATGGGACGGTCGGCGGGCAGCCGGCTGGTGCTCGCCGAGATGTTGCCGGACCGCGACGAGCAGCTGCTCAGCGGCGAGGCCGGAGCGTACGTCACCGAACTGACCGTCGAACTCAACGGTGTCCGAGGGGGAGCCGAGCATGACTGACTACCCGTCGCCGGTCGACCACGGCTGGCTCAGCGTCCACGCCTTCTACGCCAGCAATGCCAACCCGATGCTGGTCGAAGGTGTCCGGCCGCTGGTGGACGAGCTGCGCGCCGACGGGCTGATCAGCCGGTACTTCTTCATCAAGTACTGGATGGAGGGCCCGCACGTGCGGTTGCGGGTGCTGCCCGCCCCGGGCGTCGACCCGGCGCTGGTGCGGGCCCGGGTGGACGCGGCCCTCGGGGCGTTCCTGCGCCGCCGGCCCGCGCTGTACGAGGTGGACAGCGAGGGGCTGGGCGGCCTGTACAAGCAGATGTTCCTCGCCGAGTACGGCCAGCAGCGGTGGGACGCCGAGTACGGCGCGGACGGCGTGATGCCGATGCGGGCGAACAACAGCTACCACCACATCCCGTACGAGCGTGAGTACGGCCGTTACGGCGGGCCGGCCGGCATCGAGCTGGCCGAGTGGCACTTCGAGCACTCCAGCGACGTGGTGCTGGACCTGCTGGCCACCACCAACGTGCACGTACGCCCGGTGCTGCTCGGCCTCTCCGCCCAGCTGAGCATGATGATGTGCGCGGCCTTCCTTCCCGACGACCGGCGTATCGCCGAGTTCCTCGACGAGTACCGCCGGTTCTGGGAGGTCTCCTACTCCGAGCCGAGCGACGACTACCACAACAGCTTCGACACCAGCTACCGCAAGATGGACGCCGGGCTGCGTGACCGGCTGGCCGCCATCCGCGCGGCGGCCCGCGACGACGCCGCCGTCCGGGCCACCGGCGTGGAGGGCCGTTGGTCGGCGCACTGCCGCGAACTGCGCGACCGGGTGGTCGCCGCGACCGGCCGGGGCGAGCTGGTGTTCCAGCGTGGTGGCGGCGAGCCCACCCCGGTCGCCGACCTCGGCGTCGCCCTGCCCATCGTGCTCAGCTCGTTCGTGCACATGACCAACAACCGGCTGGGCGTGAGTATCCTCGACGAGATCTACCTGTCGTACCTGATGCGGACCGCGCTGCTGGACGACCTCGCCCCGGCCGGGCCACGATGACCACCGTCGACGCCACCTGGACCCAGCCCCGACTGCGGGACGGCATCGTCCTCGGCCCCGGCCAGTGGCGGGACGGGAAGCTGGTGCACCACGTCAAGGACCCGGACACCGGCTGGTACTACCGGGTGGGGCCGCGCGAGCACTTCCTGATGTCCCGGATGGACGGCACCCGGAGCCTGGACGAGTTGGCCGGCGAGTACGCCGCCGCGTATCAGCGCCGGCTCGGGCCGGAGAACTGGCAGCAGCTGTTCGGCATGCTGCACCAGCGGCAACTGCTGCACGGCGCCACCGATCCGGAGGAACTCGCCCGGCTCACCGCCTCGAACGCCGCCAGCGTGGCGAAGGCCAAGCGGGGCCCGCTGTCGGCCCGCCTGCCGCTGTTCGACCCGGAACGGCTGTTCACCCGGCTGCTGCCCTGGCTGGCACCGGTGTTCAGCTGGTGGTTCGTGGTGCCGGCGCTGGTGGCCGTGCTGGCCGTCGCCGGGTACGTGGCGCTGCACCTGTCGGAACTCGCCGACGGGGTAACCGGGGGCGGCCGACCACTGCCGGCGATCCTGGCCGCGGTGGTGATCACCTGGGCGATCGTCTTCCTGCACGAGTGCGCCCACGGGCTGACCTGCCGGTACTTCGGCGGGCGGGTCACCGAGATCGGGGTGATGTGGCGCTTCCCGCTGGTGGCGCCGTACTGCAAGGTCGACGACGTGGTGCTGTTCACTCCGCGTCGGCGGGTGGCCACCGCGTTCGCCGGGGTCTTCGTGAGCATGCTGGCGCTGCTGCCGTTCGCCGCGATCCGGCTCTGGAGTACGCCCGGCGGCCTGCTGTACGACCTGGCCGGCACGATGCTGATCTTCGGCACCGCCGCCGCCGCCCTCAACCTGGTGCCCTTCCTGCGGCTAGACGGCTACTACATGCTCAGCCACGCGCTGAACCTGATCGATCTCCGGGGCGACAGCTACCGGTTCTACGGCCAGCTGCTGCGCCGCGGCCCCGGCGCGGTACGCGCGCACCGCCCGCGCGACCGCGTCGCCTACGCCCTGTACGGGCTGGCGTCGGCGGTCTTCGCGGCGACCGTGCTGACCCTGCTGGTCCGCTACTGGTACGACACCCTGGCCCGCTGGGTCGGATCCGGCTGGTCCGTCACCATCCTCCTCGCCGAGGCCGCCGTGCTGGCCACCCTGCTCGCCTACCTCGCCCGCCGCCGCCGCACCACCACCCCACCCCAAGCCACCTAGCCCCCCGCCACCCTTCGCCGATCTTGCACTTCTTGTCTCGACGAAAGCCGTGAAAGGGGTATTCAGGCGACCGAAAGTGCAAGATCGGCGGGCGGTGGGTCGGGATAACACGCGCCGGGGAGGGGCGGGCGGGTTTTCGTGTTCCGGGGACCGGGGGAGGGGTTGCGGGCCACCATCAGCGCGACGGGACACGACGGCAGGTGGGCGGGCGTGCGGGAGACAGCGGTTGAGCCGATCGTCGGCGGCGGTGACGCCAGCCTGGCCGAGCAGGTGTGGCGAAACGCGGCGGAGGATCCGGACGCGGTGCAGTTCATCCGCCCGGACCCGGACCCCCGGTCGTGGTCGGTACGGCGATCAGGTCGGGGCGGCTCGCTGCCGGTGACCTGCCGGCAGTTCCGCGACGACGTGCTGGCCCTGGCCCGCGGCTTCGTCGCCGCCGGGGTGGCCCACGGCGACCGGGTCGGGCTGCTCAGCCGCACCCGCTACGAGTGGACGCTGGTCGACTACGCGCTCTGGTCGATCGGCGCGGTCACCGTGCCGATCTACGACACCTCCAGCCTCGATCAGATCCACTGGATCCTCGGCGACTCCGGGGCGGTCGGCTGCGTGGTGGAGACCGCCGACCACGCCGCCACCGTGACCGGAATGCGGCCGGACCTGCCCGCGTTGCGGCAGACCTGGCGAATCGACGTCGGTGAACTCATCGAGCTGGCCGCCAAGGGCCGTGGTGTGGACAGCGCCGAGGTCGACGCCCGCCGGGGCGCGGTGACCGGCGCGGACATGGCCACGATCGTCTACACCAGTGGCACCACCGGCCCGCCGAAGGGCTGCGTGCTGACCCACCGCAACATCTGCGCCGATGTCGGCAACGCCACCGCCGTGCTGCCGCAGGTGCTGCATCCGGGTGCGTCGACCGTGCTGTTCCTGCCACTGGCGCACGCCTTCGCCCGGCTGATCCAGGTCGGCATGGTGCACAACCGGGCCACAATGGTGCACAGCGCCGACGTCTCCGGGGTGCTCGACCAGCTGCGCCGGTTCCGGCCCACCTTCATCCTCGCCGTGCCACGGATGTTCGAGAAGATGCACGACCAGGCCCAGCACATGGCCGAGGACGCGCACCGGGGCTGGCTGTTCAGCGTGGCCGAGCAGGTGGCCGTGCGGTACAGCCGGGCCCTGGACCGGCCGCACGGCCCTGGGGTGCCGCTGCGCCTGGCGCACCTGCTGTTCGACCTCGCCGCGTACCGGCAGTTGCGTGCCGCGCTCGGCGGGCGGTGCCGGATGGCCATCGTCGGCGGGGCGCCGCTGGGGGAGCGGCTCGGGCACTTCTTCCGCGGCGCGGGCATCACGGTGCTGGAGGGCTACGGGCTGACCGAGACCTCACCGGCGTTGGCCGCGAACCTGCCGACGGCGATGCGGATCGGCACGGTCGGCCGGCCGCTGCCCGGGGTGCGGATCCGCATCGCCGACGACGGGGAGGTCCTGGCCCGCGGCGACGTGGTGTTCCCCGGCTACTGGAACAACCCGGAGGCCACCCGGGCGGCCTTGGCCGACGGCGGGTGGCTGCACACCGGCGACCTCGGCCGCCTCGACGACGACGGATTCCTGCGGATCACCGGCCGGACGAAGGAGATCATGGTCACGGCCGCCGGCAAGAACCTCGCGCCCGCGCCGATCGAGGAGCGCATCCGCGCGCATCCGCTGGTCAGCCAGTCGATGCTCGTCGCCGACGGCCGCCCGTACGTCGCCGCGCTGGTCACCGTCGACCCGCAGGCCTGGCAACGGTGGCGCGACGCGCACGGGCATCCCGGCGCGTCCCTGGCCAAGCTGCGCGACGACCCGCAGCTGCGCGACGAGATCCAGGACGCGATCGACCAGGCCAACCGGACGGTCTCCCACGCGGAGCAGGTGAAGACCTTCCGGATCCTGTCCCGGGACCTCACCGAGGCCGACGGGGAACTCACCCCCACCCTCAAGATCAAGCGGGAGGCGGTGGAGGACCACTTTGCCGACGACATCGCGGCCCTCTATCGCGGCCACTGAGCAACCCACCCGCCCCCTGTTAAGAAGGGGCCCTTCCTCTACCTCAGGCGTTAATAACGGGCCCTTCCTTACGTCGGTGCGTTTGTCAAGCGGCAGGCGGACGATCGGGGCGTAGGTGGCCGACAGTTCTGCTGATCGTTTCGGCCTACCGTGCACGCACCCGTAGCCCCCGGAGGACCCCCAATGTGCGTCGACACGGCCAACCGCGCCGAGATCAGAGTCTCCATCCAGGACCGGCGCGCGCCGGACCGTGCCGCCGGTCACCTCGCCGTCGGGGTGCTGATCGATGGCGATCAGGTGCTCGTGCCCAACCCGTCCAAGCAGGTGCTCGACCCGCACGCCGATCTCGAGGTGGTGATCTTCCCGGCCAGCCTGGAGGAGCGGCTGCCCGTCGAGGTGGCGCCGGTGTGGAAGTGGCGCCGGTTCGCCCTGACCGACCAGGCGCCGCTGGCGGTCATCGCGTCCCTGGGCCGTGCCTCCGGCTACAGCTCCCAGGTCGGACGCGCCGACTCGGCTGCCCTGGCCAAGGCGATCGAGGGCGCCGGCGGCGACCTGTGGGAGGCATTGCGCCGGCTGGACATCGTCGCCGGCGATATCCACGTCGTCGACGACGACCTGCTGCGCCGAGCCGGCGAGCTGGAGCAGGCGCAGCGCGAACCGCGCCGTGCCGAGCACCGGTTCGGCT
>NZ_JBFBAO010000347.1:0-7450 GCF_040682255.1 Micromonospora sp. NPDC051296
CGCTGGACCAGGTCGTGGCGGCGGGCGTGGACCACGTCAGCGCGTACGCCCTGATCGTCGAGGACGGCACCCGGCTGGCTGCCCGGATGCGTCGCGGCGAGCTGCCGTACCCCGACGACGACGTCGCCGCGGACCGTTACCTGGCCGCCGAGGCCGCCCTCGGTGCGGCCGGTTTCTCCTGGTACGAGGTCTCCAACTGGGCCCGCACGCCGGCCGCCCGGTGCCGGCACAACCTGCTCTACTGGACCGGCGGTGACTGGTGGGGCCTCGGCCCAGGGGCGCACAGCCACGTCGGCGGCGTGCGCTGGTGGAACGTCAAGCACCCCTCGGCGTACGCGCGACGCCTGGCCGCCGGGGAGTCACCCGGCCTGGCCCGGGAGGTGCTGACCGGCGACGAGGCGCACATGGAGGACGTGATGCTCCGGCTCCGGCTCGCCACCGGCCTGCCGTTGGCGGTGCTGGACGACGCCGGCCGGGCCGGCGCGGCGCGCGCCCTGGCCGACGGCCTGCTGACTCCCGACGGCTACGCCGCCGGCCGGGCGGTGCTCACCCTGCGTGGCCGGCTGCTGGCCGACGCCGTGGTCCGCGACCTGCTGCCCTGAGCGGTGCGGTCGGTGGCCGGCTGCCCGAAGCTTGGATGACCCGGCCAGCCGGTGGGGCCGGCCGGGTCGAGGATCACTTGACGATGCTCATCGACATCGGGTAGCTGTACAGCTGGCCCTCGTTGGCCCTCAGGCCGGCGATGATGCCGAAGATGATGCCGATGATCGTCGCGGCGATGCCCACGAAGATGCCGATCACGATGCAGCTGAGCACCCAGCCGACCAGGGCGATGATCGACCAGAGCAGCTGGAAGTTCAGCGCGGCCACCGCGTGGGCGCGGACCGTCGGTGACTGGCTGCCCCGGGCGAGCATCGCGACCAGCGGCGCGATCCAGCCGAGCACGCCACCACCGAGGAACATGCCGGCGGCGCCGCCGAAGTGGGCGATCAGCGCCCAGGTCTTGTCCTCGTTGTTGGCGTAGCCGGGGGGCGGGGCGCCGTAGCCGCCGGTCGGGTAACCGACACCGGGCTGGCCGCCCGGCGGGGGGTAGCCACCGGGCGGGGGGTAGCCACCGGGCGGCGGGTAGCCGGCCGGCGGCGGCTGGGCGCCGCCGGGTGGCGGATAGCCGCCGGGCGGGGGATAGCCGGCCTGGCCAGGTGACCCGGACATTGGAGTCGTGGGTTCGTCGCCGGCGTCTGGGGGACGAGGTGGTTCAGTCATGAAAGTCACGGTAGGTCCCACCGGCAACGGCGCACCATAGCGACACCGGCGAGTGTCAACCCGCCGATCGGACCTCGGACACGTCCGGGGTCTTGATCATCGCGTCGGCGGGGGCCTCGACGTAGACTGGCACTCGCTACAGTCGAGTGCCAGAGCGTTTCTCGGGCGGCCGTGGCGCTCAGGGCTGACCTGCGACAGGAGGTGGGAAGGATGGGTCTCGACGACCGCAAGCTGGCCGTGCTCCGGGCAATCGTCGAGGACTACGTCGCCACCCAGGAGCCGGTCGGCAGCAAGGCGCTGGTCGAGCGGCACCAGCTCGGCGTCTCGCCGGCCACCGTCCGTAACGACATGGCCGTGCTGGAGGAGGAGGGCTACATCCGCCAGCCGCACACCAGCGCCGGGCGGGTGCCCACCGACCGCGGCTACCGGCTCTTCGTCGACCGGTTGAGCCGGGTCAAGCCGCTCAGCCCGGCCGAGCGGCGGGCGATCGAGCGCTTCCTGGCCGGCGCCGTCGACCTCGACGACGTGGTGCACCGCACCGTCCGGTTGCTGGCGCAGCTGACCCGCCAGGTCGCCGTGGTGCAGTACCCGAGCCTGGCCCGCTCCCGCGTGCGGCACCTGGAGCTGGTGCCGATCTCCACCACCCGGCTGATGCTGGTCATGATCGCCGACACCGGCCGGGTCGAGCAGCGGCTGGTCGAGCTGCCCGCGCCGATCCACGCCGACGACGTCATCGACCTTCGCCGGCTGGTCAACGAGAAGCTGGTCGGCAGCCGGCTGTCGGACACCCCGCCGCTGGTGCAGGCCCTCATCGACGAGTCCGTGCCGCACCTGCGTCCGGCCATGACGACGCTGTCCACCGTGCTGCTGGAGACCCTGGTCGAACGGCACGAGGAGCGGATCGCGCTGGCCGGCACCGCCAACCTCACCCGGGGTGGCCTGCTGGATTTCCACGGCTCGTTGCGTCCGATCCTCGAAGCACTCGAGGAGGAGGTCGTCCTGCTCAAGCTCATCGGCGAGGTGGAGCCGAGCACACTGAGGGTGCGCATCGGCGACGAGAACGAGATCGACAACCTGCGGGCGGCATCCGTGGTCAGTACCGGGTACGGCCCGGGGGCGACCATCGTCGGCGGGATGGGCGTGCTGGGACCGACGCGGATGGACTACCCCGGAACCATCGCCACGGTGAGGGCCGTGGCACGCTACGTGGGCGAGCTGCTGGCCCAGAACTGACCAGTCAGGGCCGACGGCAGGCTGCCGCCGCCGACCGGCGTAACGCGAGACGAACACGAGGACACGGAACGCAGTGGCCAGGGACTACTACGGCATTCTCGGCGTGAGCCGAGGCGCCTCCGACGACGAGATCAAGCGCGCCTACCGCAAGCTGGCGCGGCAGTTCCACCCGGACGTCAATCCGGATCCGGAGGCACAGGAGAAGTTCAAGGACATCAACGCCGCGTACGAGGTCCTTTCGGACGACCGGAAACGGCAGATCGTCGACCTCGGTGGCGACCCGCTGGCACCGGGTGGCGGTGGTGCGGGTGGCCCGGGTGGGCCCGGCGCCGGCCCCTTCGTCGGCTTCCAGGACATCATGGACGCGTTCTTCGGCGGTGCCACCGGCGCCGGCCGGGGGCCGCGGCCGCGTACCCGGCCCGGCGCCGACGCCATCCTGCGGCTGGAGTTGGACCTGCAGGAGACCGCCTTCGGGGTCGAGGCGCCGATCACGGTCGACACGGCGGTGCTCTGCACCACCTGCTCCGGGGCCGGCACCGCGGCCGGCACCCATCTGGCCACCTGCGAGGCGTGCGGTGGTCGGGGCGAGGTGCAGTCCGTGCAGCGCACCTTCCTCGGCCAGGTGGTCTCCGCCCGGCCGTGCACGGTGTGCCAGGGCTACGGCACCACCATCCCGCAGCCCTGCCCGACCTGCGCCGGTGACGGCCGGGTCCGGACCCGGCGCTCGTTGACCGTCAAGATCCCGGCCGGGGTGGAGGACGGCATGCGCATCCGCCTCGCCCAGCAGGGCGAGGTCGGCCCGGGCGGCGGCACCGCCGGGGACCTCTACGTGGAGATCCACGAGCGGCCGCACGACGTCTTCTCCCGCAAGGGTGACGATCTGCACTGCCGGGTCACCGTGCCGATGACCGCCGCGGCGCTCGGTACCCGACTGACCATCAAGACGCTCGACAGCGAGGAGCCGGTCGACGTCAAGCCGGGCACCCAGCCGAGCAGCACGCTGCGGCTGCGCGCCCGGGGCGTACCGCACCTGCGCGGCACCGGCCGGGGCGATCTCTACGTCCACCTGGACGTCCGGACCCCGACCAAGCTCGACGCCGACCAGGAGCGGATGCTCCGCGAGTTCGCCAAGACCCGGGGCGAGGAGGTCGCCGAGCTGTCCAAGCAGGGCGGCTTCTTCTCCCGGATGCGCGACGCCTTCAACGGCCACGGCTGAGTTGTCCGCCCCGCTGTTCCTGGTCGAGTCGCTGCCCACCGCCGACTCGATGGTGCTCGACGGCCCCGAGGGTCACCACGCCGCCACCGTGCAGCGGCTGCGGGTGGGCGAGGAGCTGTTGCTCGCCGACGGCCGGGGTGGCACGGCCACCGCGGTGGTCACCGCCGTCGGCCGCGGCACCCTGGACCTCGACGTCACCGGCCGCGGGTACGTCGACGCGGCGAACCCCCGGCTGGTCGTGGTGCAGGGCATCGCCAAGGGCGACCGGGGCGAATTGGCCGTGCAGGCGATGACCGAGGTCGGGGTGGACGAGATCGTCCCGTGGGCGGCGGCCCGCTCGGTGGTGCAGTGGCGCGGTGACCGGGGCGTACGGGCCCGGGGCAAGTGGGTGGCGACCGCCCGCGAGGCGGCGAAGCAGGCCCGCCGCGCGTGGCTGCCGGTGGTGGCGGGCGCGCCGGACGAGTCCACCGCCACGGTGGCCCGCCGGATCGCCGGGGCCGCCGCCGGGTACGTCCTGCACGAGGAGGCGACCGACCGGCTCACCACCGCCGAGCTGCCCGAGCGCGGCGAGATCGTGCTGGTGGTGGGGCCCGAGGGGGGCATCACCCCGGCCGAGCTGTCGGCCTTCCGCGAGGCCGGCGCCCAGCCGGTCCGCCTCGGCCCCACGGTGCTGCGTACCTCCACCGCCGGCGTGGCGGCCCTGGCGGTGCTCACCACGCGCCTGCTGCGCTGGTGACCGCCGCTACCGGGCGTCGGTCAGGTACGCAGGTACGAAGCGCCGTTGAGGTCGACGATGGTGCCGGAGGCCCACTCCGCCTCGGGACTGGCGAGCCAGTGCACGGCCGCCGCGATCTCCTCGGGCCGAGCCACCCGGTCGAACGGGCTCTGCGCCCGGATCGCGTCGCCGCGCGGTGACTTCAGGTGCTCGTTGGTCATGTCCGTCTCCACGAAGCCGGGCGCGACCGTGGCCACCGCGATGCCGTACGGTGCCAGGGCCACCGCCAGCGACTGCGCCATCGAGTTGAGCCCGGCCTTGCTGGCGCCGTACGCCGGATTCGCCGGCTCGCCGCGGAACGCGCCCCGGGACGAGACGTTGACGATGCGCCCACCCCGGGCCCGCATGTGCTGGGCCGCGCACCAGGCGGCGTTGGCCGCCCCGAACAGGTTCGTGTCGAGGACCTCGCGCCAGCGTTGCCGCCACTGCTCGTAGCTGCTGCCGAAGACCGGGTGCGGCGGATCGGCCGGGCCGAACACGCCGGCGTTGTTGACCAGTACGTCCAGCCCGCCGAGGTGCTCCGCGGCCCGGTCCACCATCGCCCGTACGGCGTCCGGGTCGGCCAGGTCGGCGCGGACCACGACGTGGCCGTCGCCCGGCAGCTCCGCCCGCAGCTTCTCGGCCAGCTCCGCCGAGTCGCGGTGATGGATGGCCACCCGGTCGCCACCGGCCGCGAAGGCCCGGACCACCGCCCGCCCGATGCCGCGCGAGCCACCCGTCACCAGTACCGCCCGTCCGATCATGCGGGCCATCCTGCCGCACGGGTGGGCAATGTTAAGAGGGGGCCCTTCCTATACCTGAGACGTTAATAGGGGGCCCTTCCTTACACTGCCCCGGTGAGCACTCCTGACTGCCTGTTCTGTCGCATCGTCGCCGGGGAGATCCCGGCCACCGTGGTCCGCGAGACCCCCACCACGCTCGCCTTCCGCGACATCAACCCGAAGGCGCCGGTGCACGTGCTGGTCATCCCGAAGGAGCACTACGCGGACGTGGCCACCCTCGGCCAGGGCGACCCGGCGCTGGCCGGCGAGGTGCTGGCCACGGCCGCCGCGGTGGCCGAGGACGAGGGCCTGCTCGGCGACGGCTTCCGGCTCATGTTCAACACCGGGGCGTACGGCGGCCAGGAGGTGTTCCACGCACACGCGCACCTGCTGGGCGGTGCCCCGCTCGGCCCGATGCTGGCCCGGGACCTCGCGTGACCGTGGCGGCCGGCCGTACCGCCGCCGCCGGCCAGCTGGAACGGCTGGTGCGGCAGGTGCAGGCGCAGGCCCGGGTGCCGGCGGTCTCGGCGGCCGTGAACCGGGCCGACCGCCCGCTGTGGACGTGCACGGTCGGCGGCACCGGCAACGACACCGCGCTGGACGAGCAGACCCGGTTCCGGATCGGCTCGGTGACCAAGACCTTCACCGCCGTGCTGACCCTGCAGTGCCGAGACGACGGCCTGCTCGACCTCGACGACCCGGTGGAGCGGCACCTCGACCTGCCGGCGCACGGCGAGCTGACCGTACGCCGGCTGCTGTCGCACACCGCCGGCCTGCAACGGGAGCCGTACGGCGACGTCTGGGACACGCTGCGCGCGCCGGACGCCGACCAACTGGTCGCCGAGCTGGCCCAGGCCGAGCGGGTGCTGCCGCCGGGCCGCCGTTACCACTACTCCAACCTGGGCATGGCGCTGCTCGGCCGGCTGGTCGGGCAGCTGCGCGGCGGGACCTGGGCCGAGGTGCTGACCGAGCAGGTGCTGACCCCGCTCGGGCTGACCGCCACCACGGTGACTCCGGGCCCCCGGGCCGCGACCGGCTTCCTGGTCGACGCTTACTCCGACGAGGCGCACCCGGAGCCGCCCACCGACTTCGGCGCGGTCGGACCCGCCGCGCAGCTGTGGAGCACGGCGGCCGACATGGCCCGGTGGGCCGCCTTCCTGGCCGACCCGGCGGCGCTGGACGCGGCCGGCCGGGTGCTCGACCCGGCCACCCTGGACGAGATGCGCTGGCCGGTGACGGTCACCGACGAGACCCTGTGGACCGGTGGCTTCGGCCTCGGGCTGATCCTGGTGCCGCAGGGGGACCGGGTGGTGCACGTCGGGCACGACGGCGCGATGCCCGGCTTCCTCGCCGGGGTGTACGGCCGGCGGGGCGGCGAGGGGACCCCGGCCGCGTTCGGCGCCGCCGTGCTGGGTTCCTCGGGAACCGCGGCGCAGCTGCTGGAGCTGCCGCACCGGCTGCTCGCCGCCGCGGTCGAGCACGACCCGGCCGACATCGACCCGTGGCGGCCCGGCGAACCGGCTCCCGAGCCCGTACGCGGGCTGCTCGGCCGCTGGTGGGGCGAGGGTTTCGAGTACGTCTTCAGCTGGCACGACGGGAGCCTGCGGGCCCGCGGTGCCGGTGACCCGCCGGGGAAGCCGCCGGCGGTCTTCACGCCGGTGCCGGACCGGCCGGACGTGTTCCGTACGGTCTCCGGCCGGGAGGCCGGCGAGCTGCTCCGGCTGACCCGGGACTCCGACGGCGTGGTGGTCCGGATGCACTGGGCGACGTACCGGTTCACCCGGCACCAGGAGACCTTCGACCGGTACGACTTCCGCGCCTGACCCCGCCGCCACGCGCCACACCTGCCCGTTTTGTCCAGTGGTGCGAGACCGCCCTCCCGGCGGAAATGGGCAGCGTGCCCGTGCCGTTGACCCGATACGATGGATGTAACGTCCGCACGCCGCGGCGACAGGCCCGGCGCTGAGATCGAGAGCAGGTGGCGCAGGGCCCCTCGGCCCGACCTATGACCGGCACCCCACCTCCCGGCCCGCCCCGGGTGCAGACCAGGATCACGGTCCCCGACTCGAAGATCATGGTCAACCTGCTCGGCGCGGGTGACGAGATCCTGCGACTGGTCGAGCGCTCGGTGAACAGCGACGTGCACGTCCGAGGCAACGAGATCACCATTACCGGCGCTCCCGCCGACAACGCCCTCGCCGA
>NZ_JBFBAO010000348.1:0-7449 GCF_040682255.1 Micromonospora sp. NPDC051296
CCCGGCGACATAGCGGGGCGCCGCCGGCTCGGGAAAGAACGTCGCCGAGGGCAGGCAACCCGAGGTGGTACGGGCGAAATCCAGCGTCCAGCGGTTGAGCTGCTCGGCCATGCCGGGCCGGTGGGCGTACGCGAGCGCGCTGAACGCCCGGACACCGAGCCGGCGCAGGTGGGCGACCCGATCGGCGTCGCTCCACCGGTACCGGACCGGCCACTCCAGGCCCACCAGCGGGCCGGCCGACTCGAAGTACTCCCACACCCGACGGCGCAGCCTCGGCGGCAGGAAGTGCACATGCACGTCGGCCAGCCCGGGCAGGCCGAGCCCCTGCCAGAACCCCGGCACGGAGGCGTCGGCCGCCACGATCGCCGGGTCGACGGCCTCGACGGTCACAGGTCGAGATTGAACCGTTGCAGCACCGAGGGAGCCACCAGCCCGAGCGCGGCCAGCACCGAGACGATGGTCAGCGCGGTGCGGACGAAGACGACCTCGACCCGGCCGCCGGCCCGCAGCGCGATCTTGTCGGGCAGGCTGATCGGCGTCCACATCCGACGCTTGATCGGGATCGGCCAGAGGATCGGTACGCCGGCCCGGGTGATCATGTCGCCGATGATGTGCACGAAAGAGCCCACCCCGACCGCCAGGCCGATCATCGGGTAGCCGCGGTCGCCGGGCAGGTTGGCGGCGGTGAAGACGGCCGCGCCGGCCGAGATCAGGGTGACGATGAGCCAGCCTGCGCGTTCGGCCCACTTGTCGAACAGGCCGCGCAGGGCCAGACCGATCATGAAGAACAGGATGCCGATCACGGCCCACTTGCCGTACGTGGCACACAGCGTGGTGGTGCCCCAGCCGACCAGCACGGTGAACGGGATGGTGTGGGTCAGCGTACGGTGGCCGTTGTTGCGCTTCGGGTCGCGGCTCAGCTTCGTGGCGTAGTAGACGCCGAGCGAGATCTTCTCCACCACCTCGGCGACGAACAGCGAGAAGACGCCGAAGGTGCGGGCTACGGTAGCGCCGCCCTGGTTGCGGGTCACCTTGCCGGACAGGTCGAGGTCGGGCAGCAGCGCGCCACCCGCGCAGACGGCCGTGCCGACGGCCAACGCCAACGGCGACTGCTCGTAGTCGTAGAACTGCTGGAGCGCCCAGGACCCGCTCAGCCATACCGCCGCGCCGGACAGCGCGTGCGATGGTCCCATCATCTCGGCTCGCCCTCCCCAGGGATCTTGAGCGCCAAAACTACGCCACTGTAGTTCGCGGCGGCGCCGCAGGGGATCACCCGGACAGTCCACAGCGGACGATGCCGGAGCGCGGTCGGTGGACCGGGCCGACCACCAGGGAGTATGGCAGCGCACGCCCGCCAGCCGGGTCGGTGTGTCGGCCATGAGACGCCGAGCGCGGACCTCCCAGATGGGTGGTCCGCGCCGGGCGTGAAACGGTGCCGGGTCAGGGCCCGGCGCGGCGGATGACGAGGTAGCTGACGGCGGCCAGGGGCAGCGTGAGCAGCGCCGGCCAGCCCACCAGCAGGGCCGCCCCGGACTGGTCGGCGAACCAGCTGCCGATCGCCGGCCACCAGCCCTGCCAGGTGACGAGCACGCCGAGCCCGCCCATCACGACCAGCGCGGCGGCGCTCAGGGTGAGCATTCCGTTGGCGCCCCAGCGCTTGAACACCAGGGCGATCGCGATGCCGACGAAGCCGAGCAGCAGGAACGGCAGCGCGAAGCCGAGGAACCGCAGCACCGGGTTCTCCACCCAGAGGAAGGGCAGACCGAAGAAGCGCAGCTGGATGCCCCAGCCGTCGGTGGCCTCCTCGATGACGGCCAGCAGGTAGAGCACCGCCGCGTAGCCGATCGCCTGGGCGGCGAACTGGAGCACGTTGCCGAGGTAGAAGCTGCGGCGCGAGATTCCCAGCCCGAGCGCGAACGGGAAGTCCTGGGTGATCGTGTTGATGCAGGCGATGAACATTACGACGTAGATGCTGACCAGACCGCCGGTGGTCGGTTCGACGTCGGGGTTTTCCTGCATGGCGGTGAAGAGCGCCAGGTTGACGAGGAAGCTGAGGGCCAGGATCCCCCAGGGCCAGCCGACGACGCTGGGCCAGGCGACGAACTGGAGCCGGGCGACCGTCAGAGCGCGGTTCATCGGACAGCCTCCTTGCTGGTCGCGCTGGCGCGGTCGGCGTCCGGCGCGGGCCCGTTGCTGGTGGTGGTCAGGCGGACGACGAGTTCCTGGAGCGAGGACGCTTCGAGACCGAGGCCGAGGGAACGGGCATGGTCGTGCTCGGCCGGGCCGAAGTCACCGCGTACGGTGGCCCGGGCCGTCCCGCCGAGGAGCACCCGGTGCAGCTCGGCGCCGGTGCGGGCGAACTCGTCCACCGCCGCGACCGGGCCGGAGACCGTGACCACCTGGCCCCGGAGCGCCTCCGCCTCGACGTCCAGCAGGAGCCGACCCTGGTCGATCAGCAGGACGTGCTCGATCAGGTCGCTGACCTCGTCGATGAGGTGGGTTGACAGCACGATCGTGCGGGGGTGTTCGGTGTAGTCGGTCAGCAGGTGGTCGTAGAAGATCTGCCGGGCGACGGCGTCCAGGCCGAGGTACGGCTCGTCGAAGAAGGTCAGTGGGGCCCGCGAGGCGAGCCCGACGACGATGCCGAGCGACGAGAGCATGCCCCGGGAAAGCTTGCGGACGTTGCGTTGCGGCGGCAGCCGGAAGTCGGCGACGAGCTGCCGGGCGAACTCCTCGTCCCAGCCCGAATGGACCAGCCGGGCCGCCCGCAGGACGTGGTGCACCTGCAGGTTCGACGGGTAGGTCTGGCTCTCCTTGATGAAGCAGATCCGGGAGAGCACCTGCTCGTTCTCGTACGGCTGCTGCCCGAAGACCGTGACCTCTCCGGAGGTGGCGAAACTCTGTGCGGTGAGGATCTGCATCAGGGTGCTCTTGCCGGCGCCGTTGCGCCCCAGCAGGCCGTAGATCCGGTTCTCGGTGAGCGAGAAGCTGACCCGGTCCAGTGCGGTGACCCCTCGGTACCGCTTCGTGAGGTCGGTGACGGTGACGACCGGGCTCATCGGTTCTCCTCCCAGGTGTCGATCATCTGCTTGAGTTCCGCCGGGTCGATGCCGAGCTTGCGCGCCTCGGTCAGCAGCGGTTGGACGTACTGCCGGGCGAACTCGTCGCGGCGCCGGCCGCGCAGCTTGGCGCGGGCGCCGGGAGAGACGAACATCCCGATTCCTCTCCTCTTGTAGAGGGTTCCGTCGTCGACCAGCTGGTTGACCCCTTTGGCCGCGGTCGCGGGGTTGATCCGGTGAAAGGCCGCCAACTCGTTCGTCGACGGCACCTGGCCCTCCTCGACCAGGGTCCCGTCGAGGATCGAGTTCTCCAGCAGCTCGGCGATCTGCAGGAAGATCGGCCGGCCTTCCTCCATCACGTCCGCCATCCTGGTTCGCCACCGTAGTTAGGCGGTTCACTACTCATGTAACTAACCATGGAGCCGGCGGGGCCCCGCTGTCAAGAGCACGTGGTCCAGCGCACCGTCGCCGCTGCCGGCTCAACCGGTCAGGGGTGGTCGACTCCGTTGCGGTGGAGTGGCGGTATCCCGGTCTCCGGGATGCCGGCGGTCGTCACCACCAGCGCTTACGCGGCGGGCGGACGGTCACGTCGCCGAAGATCACGCGGCACCGCACCTCGATCACCGGGGCACCCTCGGCGATCGGACCGCGCATCTTGGACTGCTTGCTGCCGAAGATCGCGCTGCCGGTGAGCCGGACGTCCGTGCCCAGCGGCACGACGATCGTGACGTTGCCGAAGATCGCCTCCGCGTCGATCCTGGTCACCTGACGGGGCAGCTGGGTCTCGTGCAGCTCGATCCGGCAGTCGCCGAAGACGGCCCGCGCCTCGACGGATTCCGGTACCAGCCAGGCGCCCTTGCGCACGTCGCTGCCGAAGATCGCCACGAGCCGTTCCGGCGGCAGGGCCACCGCGCCGGCGGACCTGGCGGGTGGCCGGCTCGGAGCGTTCGGCAGGTCCCTGGTCACCTTGGCCAGCTCGCCGCGGGTCACGGAGGCATGGGCGGCACCGGCCCGCTCGGTGTACTCGTCGAGCGTCAGCCGGCCCTCGGCCGCCGCCTGGCCGAGCAGCTCCACGACCTCCTCGCGCTCCCGGTCGGAGACTCGCAGCCGGTCAGTGTCGTCGTCGTACCGTTCCCGCTCCACGGCCCGAGCTTAGGCCCTGCGTCGAAATCGCTGCCCGGACCGCCGCCTGGACTCCGCCTCGGCTCGGCCGAGGACCTCGACACAGGATTTTCGATGAGCCCGACCCCTCGCGGTACCGCCGCGACCGACGCCGTCGGGGGTCACGTGACGCGAGCCGATTCCCCGGTCGTAGGCCGGGTACGAGTGCCCGATGAGCCCGTACCGCCGCGAGCGACCTGCTGCGCGCGGCCGGTTGGGACGATCCGACGGCAGCGAACGAGGAGGTGCGGAAGGCGGCCCAGGAGGGCGAGGACTCCGGCCCGGGGCGCTGACCTCAGCGGCCGGGACGGAAGCTGGCCCGGATCGTGGCCAGTTGGGCCGCTGCCGCTTTCCAGTCGTGCTCCTGGGTGATCCAGCCCAGCGTCCAGGAACGGCCACGTGCCGGCCGGTCCGGCACGATCTGCGTGGCGCGTATCCGGTCGCCGTGCGGGGTCAGCCAGCCGAACTCCCATTCGGTGGCGTCGCCCACCCGGCCGAGGCGGAACTCCTGGTAGCCCGGGAGGGTCCCGGCGGCTAGTTCGCGGTCCCGTACCGCCCGCAACCGGGCGGCCCCGGCGCTCGGGTCGGTGTCCCGGGCGACGGTGAACGCCCGGCCGGTGGCCGGGTCCTGGAAGCAGGCCACGTCGTTGTCGCGGGAGTACCGCCACTCGATTGGCACCGCAACCCGGAAGCCGCCACTGTCGGCGTGCCAGGCCCAGCCGGCGGGCGGCCGGAAGCGTTCGTCGGCGGTGGGGGTCGCGCCGGTCACCTGAGCGCCGTCGACCCACGGGCGCACGCAGGGCAGCGGCGGCGGTACGAAGGCCCCCGGCGGCGGACGTCTCCCGTCGGGCGGGGGAGGGCCGCCAGGCCCCGGACCGCCCACCTCGTGGGGCGGCGCCCCGGGAGGGGCATCGCCCGCCTCGTGGCGCGAGCCGGAGTGGTCCTCGCCAGCAGCCACCACGGTCAGCGCGGTGCCGATCCCGGCCGCCATCGCCACCAGGACGGCCACCACGGCCAGCGCCCAGGGCCGGGCCACGGCGACCCGGTCGCGCTCCGGCCCCGGAGCTCGACGCTCCGGGCCGGAAGCCGTCCCAGCCGCCGCGGCCTCGGCATGCCGGCCGGTCGGCGGCGGCTCGTGGCTCGGCTGACTGGTCGGCTCGGCGTCGGTCGTGGGTGAGGACATCGGGCCGGAGCCAGCGGAGCCGGTCGAGGGAAAGGGCGCGGTGTCGTCACCTGACCGGGCTGGCTCGGTCGGTGCCGTGCCGGCGGCGACGAGCAGCCGGCGACGGGTCTCGGTGTGGTCGGCGCGGTCCGCGGGGTCGCGGCGCAGCAGCCCGGCCAGCACCGGCGCCAGCAGCCCGGCGTGCGGCGCCGGGTCCGGCGGGACGGAAGCCAGCGCGCTGAGGGTGGCCATGGCGGTGCTGCGGGCGTACGGGGAGCGGCCCTCGACGGCGGCGTGCAGGGTCGCGCCGAGCGACCACAGGTCGGCCGGTGCGCTGGACACCCCCTCGGCGGCGCGTTCCGGGGCGACGTACTGCGGCGAGCCCAGGACGGTGCCCGAGCCGGTCATCGCCCCGTCGCCGCCGTCGAAGACGGCCAGCCCGAAGTCGGTCAGCAGCACCCGGCCGTCGTCCGCGACGAGCACGTTCTGCGGCTTGACGTCGCGGTGCAGCACCCCGGCGTCGTGCGCCGCCCGCAGGGCGTCCAGCAGGGCCAGGCCGATGCGGGCGGCGTGGTGCGGCGGCAGCGGGCCGTCGCCGTCGATGACATCCTGGAGGGTGCGCGAGGGCACGTACTCCATGACGATCCAGGGTGTGCCGGCGTCGGAGACCACGTCGTAGACGCGGACCACGTTGGGGTGGCTGAGCCGGGCGGCGGTACGCGCCTCGCGCAGGGTGCGGGCCCGCAACTGGTCGCGTGCGTCGCCGCCGAGCCAGGCCGGCAGCACCACCTGCTTGACCGCCACCTGGCGGTGCAGCACCTCGTCGCTGGCCCGCCAGACCGCACCCATCCCGCCGCGTCCGACCAGGTCGAGCAGCCGGTACCGGCCGGCGATCAACGCTCGCACGCATCCCCCATCCGCCGCCGTCCGGCGTACACATTAGCCAGCGGATCGGGGCTCACCTATCCGCAGAAGGGCTTGTGTCGACGTCACGACCCGGCCCCGCCGCGACTCGTGCCGGGACCTCGACACAAGCCCTAGCAGGCGGCGCCGCCAACCGCGAGGAGGTTGCCGTCCGGGATCGTTATCGTCTGCCGGCGTAGCGGCACCTCGACGGTGGCGCGCCGGGCCTGCATCGGCCCGTGCTCCCGGCGGGCGGTGGCGTACGCCTCCGCGGTGCGGGCGGCGATGGTGGCCCAGCCGTACCGCCGGCCGACCATGGTGCGGGCCTGCCGGGCGACCCGGCGGGCGAAGACCTCGTCGCCGAGGAGCTGGCCGACCGCGCCGGCCAGGGCGGGTGGGTCGCTGTGCGGGAAGGTGACGCCGGTGACGCCGGGCTCGACGATCTCGGCCAGGCCCCCGGTGCGGGCCACCGCCAGGGGCGCCCCGGCCGCCGCCGCCTCCAGGGCCACCATGCCGAAGGGCTCGTAGAGGCTCGGTACGACGGTCGCGTCGGTCGCGCCGAGCACCGCCGGCAGTTGCGTGTTGTCGAGGAATCCGGCGAAGCGTACGGTGCCGCCGAGCCCGAGCTGGTGGATCCGCTCCTCCAGCTCGCCCCGGTAGGGGCCGTCCCCGGCGATCAGCACCTGCAGCCCGGGGTGCCGGTCGCGCAGCTGCGGCACGGCGTCGACCAGGTGCTGCACGCCCTTCTCGTAGACCAGCCGGCCGGCGTACCCGATCAGCGGGCCGTCGCCGGCGAACCGGGCGCGGGCCGAGGCGACGGCGCGGGGGCGGGCCCGCCAGGCCCGGTCGTCGACGCCGTTGGGCACCACCTCGACGCGGTCGGCGGGCACGTCGAACAGGGTGGTGACCTGCTCCCGCATGTAGCCGG
Organism: Micromonospora sp. NPDC051296; assembly: GCF_040682255.1. Taxonomy (NCBI): domain Bacteria; kingdom Bacillati; phylum Actinomycetota; class Actinomycetes; order Micromonosporales; family Micromonosporaceae; genus Micromonospora; species Micromonospora sp. NPDC051296. The sequence continues at coordinate 7,214 of NZ_JBFBAO010000348.1, forward strand.
AGCAGGCGATGAGCCGGGTGGAGGCGCTGCTGAGCCAGTGTTCGACGCCGTGGATGGTGCGGTTCATCTCCGCCGGCAGCCAACCCTGGTGCCGGCCGGCCTCGGTGGCGTGCATGGTGGTCACCAGCGGCAGGTGCAGGTGTTCGGCGAGGGTGATGGCGGTGTGCGCGACCAGCCAGTCGTGGGCGTGGATGACGTCGTAGGTGCCGGTGTCGGCGGCGCGCAGGGCGGCGCGG
>NZ_JBFBAO010000349.1:0-7413 GCF_040682255.1 Micromonospora sp. NPDC051296
GTGCCCGACCGGCGCCTGAGGCATCCCGGGCCTAGCCACCTTTCGTTCGCGACTGCGGGGCTCGCAAACCCGGCTCACTCCTCGCGCTCACCTAGCCACCTTTCGTTCGCGGCTGCGGGGCTCGCAAACCCGGCTCACTCCTCGCGCTCACCTAGCCACCTCGCCGTACGCGGCGTGCAGCAGCTCGTCGTCCGGACCCTCCAGGATCGCCGGCCGGGCCAGCCCGTCGAGCACCACGAAGCGCAGCCGGCTGCCCCGGGCCTTCTTGTCGACCCGCATGGTGGCCAGCAGCCGGGGCCAGGCGTCGGCCGGGTAGCTGGTGGGCAGGCCGAGCGCGGTCACCACGTCGCGGTGCCGGCGGGCACTGGCGGCGTCCAGCCGACCGGCCAGGCGGGCCAGCTCGGCGGCGTACACCAGACCGACCGAGACCGCGTGGCCGTGCCGCCAGCGGTACCCCTCGACCTTCTCGATCGCGTGGGCGAGGGTGTGCCCGTAGTTCAGCACCTCCCGGACCCCCGACTCGCGCAGGTCGCCGGCGACCACGTCGGCCTTCACCCGGATCGCCCGCTCGATCAGCTCCCGGGCGACCGGCCCGGTCGGGTCGGTCGCCGCCGCCGGATCCCGCTCGACCAGGTCGAGGATGACCGGATCGGCGATGAACCCGCACTTGACCACCTCGGCCAGCCCGGCGGCCAGGTCGACCGGAGGCAGGCTGTCCAGCGTGCTGAGGTCGGCCAGCACCCCGACCGGCGGATGGAAGGCACCGACGAGGTTCTTGCCGGCCGCGGTGTTGATCCCGGTCTTGCCGCCCACCGCCGCGTCGACCATGCCCAACAGGGAGGTGGCCACCGGTACCCAGCGCACCCCGCGCAGCCAGCAGGCGGCCACGAACCCGGCCAGGTCGGTCACCGCGCCCCCGCCCAGCCCGACCACCGCGTCGGTGCGGGTGAACCCGGCCTCGCCGAGCCGGTCCCAGCACTGCGCCGCCACGTCGACGTGTTTGCCGGCCTCCGCGTCGGGCACCTCGATCGGCAGCGGCGCCATGCCGGCCGCGCTCAGCCGGACGCCGATAGCGTCGGCCAGCTCCTTCAGCGGCGCGGCGTGCAGCACCGCCACCCGGGTGGCCTCCGGCAGCAGGCCGGGCAGCGCGTCGAGCAGGTCACGCCCGACCAGCACGTCGTACGGCCGCTCGCCGCCGACCGGGATCCGGGTCACCTCGTTCATGGGCGGGACCTAACCCTCCTTGCGCAGCAGCTGCGCGATCTCGGCGGCGATCTCCTCCGGCGTCCGTCCGTCGGTGACCACGGTGACGGTGGCCACCTCGGCGTAGAGCGGGCGACGCTGGTCCATCAGGTACTTGAGGGTGGCCCGGGGGTTGATCGCCAGCAGCGGCCGGCCGGCCCCGAGACCGACCCGCTTCACCGCGTCGGCCAGTTCCACGGAGAGGTGCACCACCCGGTGCCCGGCCAGCGCGGCGCGGCTCTCCTCGGCCAGCACCGCGCCGCCGCCGAGGGCGAGCACCCCCGAGTGGGAGGCCAGCGCCGCGGCCACCGCCGCCCGTTCGAGGGTACGGAAGTGAGCCTCCCCCTCGTCGACGAAGATCTCCGGGATCGGCTTGCCGGCGAGCTGCTCGATGTCGGTGTCGGTGTCGCGGAACTCGACGCCGAGCGTGGCCGCCAGGGTCTGCCCGACGACGGTCTTGCCCGAGCCGGGCGCACCGACCAGGACACAGACCGGGCGGGCGGAACCGGTCACCGGATCACCAGCGCGTCGAGGTAGCCGGCCAGGTTACGCCGCATCTCGGCGACCGAGTCACCGCCGAACTTCTCCACCGCCGCCTCGGCCAGCACCAGCGCGACCATCGCCTCGGCGACCACCGCGGCGGCGGGCACCGCGCAGACGTCGGAGCGCTGGTTGATCGCGGTGGCCGGCTCGCCGGTGGTGACGTCCACCGTGGCCAGGGCCCGGTTCAGCGAGGAGATCGGCTTCATCGCGGCCTTCACCCGCAGCGGCTCACCGGTGGTGATGCCCCCCTCCAGGCCACCGGCCCGGTCGGTGACCCGGCGTACGCCGGTGGCGGTCGGCATGATCTCGTCGTGCGCCTCGGAGCCCCGGGACCGGGCCTGCTGCCAGCCGTCGCCGATCTCCACGCCCTTGATCGCCTGGATCGACATCAGCGCGGTGGCCAGCCGGGCGTCGAGCTTGCGGTCCCACTGCACGTGGCTGCCCAGACCGGGCGGGACGCCGTACGCCAGCACCTCGACCACGCCACCGAGGGTGTCGGCGGCCTTCTTCGCGGCGTCGACCTCGGCGACCATCCGGGCGCTGGCCTCCGGGTCGAGGCAGCGCAGCGGGTCGGCGTCGATGCGCTCGGCGTCCTCCGGGCGGGGGCGCAGCCCCGGCTTGACCGCGACCGGCCCCAGCTCGACCACATGCGAGACGATCTCGACGCCGAGCGCCTGGCGGAGCAGCGCCTTGGCCACCGTGCCGACGGCCACCCGGGCGGCGGTCTCCCGCGCGCTGGCCCGCTCCAGGATCGGCCGGGCGTCGGTGTGGCCGTACTTCTGCATGCCGGCCAGGTCGGCGTGGCCCGGCCGGGGGCGGGTGAGCGGGGCGTTGCGGGCCTGGCTGGCCAGCTCGTCCGGGTCGACCGGGTCGGCGGCCATCACGGTGCGCCACTTGGGCCACTCGGAGTTGCCGACCCGGATGGCGACCGGGCTGCCCAGCGTCGCGCCGTGCCGCAGGCCGCCGATGACCTCGACCTCGTCCTGCTCGAAGGACATCCGGGCGCCCCGGCCGTAGCCCAGCCGGCGACGGGCCAACTCCCCGGTGATCTCGGTGGAGGTGACCTCGACCCCGGCGGGCACCCCCTCCAGCAACGCGACGAGGGCGGGTCCGTGCGATTCCCCTGCGGTCAACCAGCGCAACACAGCGGCCAGTCTGTCACGCCCGGTGTCCGCCGCCCCGCACCGCCCGCCGCGTCCCGCCCTGCGGACACGGCCGAGCACACGACCGGGGTAACCGCTACGGCTTCCTGACCGCAATGATCGACTTGGTGAGTCCCATCAGGCGCTCGTTGCGGATGCTCGCGTCCGGGAAGAGGTACCGCAGCTCCGCGCGGCCGATCAGTTCGGTGGTCAGGACCTGCCGCATCGCCGCCTCGTAGGACTTGCCCGGCGTGTACGCGAGCGGCCACCTCCGGGCGACCACCACGCGCGCCGGCACCGGCAGGAACTGCATACCGGGCGCCACCCAGTGCGGTTCGATCGGGAAGTACCGGTAGGGCGTCTGAACCCAGTACGCGGGTGCCAACTCGCGGATCGCCACCGCCATCCGCCGGCGGCGTTCGTGCCCACCGACATGCTCCAGCACGCTGTTGCTGAACACCAGGTCGTACCGCCGGCTCAGGATCTTCGCCGGCAGCTCGCAGGCGTCGGCGTGGTCGGCTTCGGCCCAGTCGGGCAGCTCCGACGGCAGCGGCTCAAGGTTGACGACGTGCACGCGTGCCGGGCGGACCGGAAGGCCGGCCCAGCTCCCGACCCGCCCACCGAGGTCGAGCACGCTCATCTCGGCCAGATCCGGGAACGTGTTCGACAGCCAGGCCGCGCGCCGGGCCCGCCGCTTGGCACCGTACGAGGTGGGCGAGTCGACGAGGCGGAACCTGAGCGAGTGAAGTGCCATCGAGGGGTGACCCTTCGCTGGGGGTTGATGAGTCCGCTGCGAAGCGGGAGCGGCCCGGTCAGATGCCCCGGCCCCGCTTGTGCAGGGTGCGCAGCACCGCGTCGGCCCGCACCACCCGCCCGGCCACCGCCAGGGCCAGGTACGCCCGGGGCTCGCGCGGGTTGCGGCGGATGGTCCGCCGGGCCCAGCGCACCGCACCCCTCCGGTCGCCGGAGGCGGCCCGCGCGAAGGCGATCTGCCCGGCGACCCGCGCCTCCCCCGCCGGCTGGGTGCCGAACTCGGGATAGCGGTCCAGCAGCCACTGCAACGCCTCGGCGATGGTGTCCCACCGCTCGGCGAAGTACGACCGTCGGTGCCAGCGCACCAGCACGTACGGGGTGCGCAGGTTGACCAGCGGGGCGCTGCGGGCGGCCCGGAGCAGGAACTCGTAGTCCTCGGCGTAGCTGCCCGGGATCTCCTCGTCGACCAGTCCGAAGCCGGCGCGCAGCGCCGCCGCCCGGATCAGGAAGGTCGACGGGTGCAGTTCGGTCATCCGGTCCCGCAGCAGGTCGGCCAGGCTGATCGAGTCGCGCTCCAGCACCCGCTCGACGGTGTGCCCGTCGTAGCTGACCCGGATGCCGCAGCTGACGAACTCGGCGCCGGGCACCGCGGCCAGGGCGTCGACCTGGGCGGCCAGCTTGCCGGGCAGCCATTCGTCGTCGTCGTCGCAGAAGGCCACCAGGTCGCCGGTGGCGGCCAGGGTGCCCGAGTTGCGGGCGCCGGCCAGGCCCGGGGTGCGGGTGTTGGTCACCACCCGGACCGGTCTTCCGGGGCGGGAGAGCTGGCCGAGCGACGGGTCCGGGTCGGACTGGTCGTACACCACGACCGCCTCGACCTGCCCGGGGTAGTCCTGCGCGACGACGGCGCGTACCGCGGCCCGCAGCAGCTCCGGGCGGTCCCGGGTGGGCAGCACGGCGCTCACCCTCGGGTACGCGGTCACGGGTTCCGCCCCTCGTTCGGGCCCTGGCCGCGCCACGGCGGCCACCAGGGTCGGTGGCGCCGCTGCGCGGCGGCGGCGACCAGCTCCTCGACGATCACTCCGACCCGGCGCACCGCGGCCCGCTGCCCGTCGGTCGCCTCGGTGTCCACGGTCACGGTGAACCGTGACCGGTCGGCCAGGCCGGCGGCGAGCGCGGCCAGCAGGTCCTGCCGGGATTCGCAGAGCGCGACCAGGCCGGCCGCGCCGAGCCGGCGGGCGAACAGTTGCTGGTGGTCGTCGACGTGCTCGCCCCGGGTCGGGTCGCGGGGCACCACGATCGGCAGGTGTCCGTGCCGGCGGGCCTCCAGGATCGTGGCCGGGCCGCCGTGGCAGACCACCAGGTCGGCCTGGGCCATCGCCGCCTGCAGTTCGGCGTGGCCGAGGAACGGCACCGCGTCGGGCAGGCCGGCGGCCCGGGTGTGTCCGTGCTGGACGGTCAGCACGACCTCGCCGGCCACCTCGGGGTACCAGGCCCGCAGCCAGGCGACCAGCCGGTCGAAGGGATGTTTGTCGGTGCCGACGGCGACCAGCAGGTGAGCCGGCCTGTCGGGGTGCGCGCCCCGCTGCGCCGGCACCCGCGCCGCCGCCTCGGGCCGGGCGGCGCGGGAACGCACCGACGCGGTCCGGGGCCGGTCCCCGCTCAAAGCAGGGTCCCGACGACGGTGGCCTCCGGGTACTGGCGGCGCTGTTCCTCCCACTGGACGAGCATCGCCGACAGGAACGGGCGGCACAGCCGGGCGGTCAGCGTGGGGGTGTCGATCCGGTCGTAGACCTCGATGTACACGGTCGGGATGTGCCGCAGCCGGGCGAGCACGACGAACGGTAACGCCACGCCCGCTCCGGTGGTGACCACCGCGGCGACCCGCCGCCGGCGCAGCACCCGGGCGGCCAGCACCGCGTTGCGCAGCAGGTTGGGCAGGTGTCGGGTGGTCGGGTGGTACGCCGGGACGACGTCCTCGCCGGCGAGCAGCGACAGCGCCTCGGGTGTGTCGAAGGTGACCCAGCACCGCCGCCAGGTCTGGTACCAGGGTCGCAGGGCCAGCAGCTGGGCCAGGTGCCCACCGCTGGATCCGACCAGCAGCAGCACCGGCTGATCCCCGGATTCCCTGATCTTCGCGCCCACGCGACTCCTTACACGTTCGCTTGGATTTAGTCGGCGCCACGGAGCGGCAGACCATATGCCTTCCGGCCAGCGAAGACTACGGTCGGCTGATGATACGCTCCCGGTCCGTGATCGGCAGGGCAGGCCGCGCGGCCACCACCCCAGCCATTACCGCCAGGAGTTGTCTCATCACCGTCCGGCGTGGGCGGTGGGTCGGGGCCCCCGTCAGCCGCGGTGTCGTTCCTCGATGACGTCCAACAGCGCGGGATGCAGCGTCCGGTTCCAGCCGGCACCGGCGTCGGCCAGGCGCGACGTCCGCAGCCACATCTCCACCAGGTACGCGTCGGCCACCAACCCCCACCGCCGGGCGTCCAGGCCCAATCCGTTGCCGTGGCGGGCCAGCCACGCCACGACCTCGGCCACCGCCGCGGCGACCGGCGCGCCGCGCAGCACCACGGCACGTTGGAAGGCATCGTGGGCCAGATCGAACCCGACGGGCACGTCCGGTCCGCTGTGCTCCCAGTCCCAGGCGACCAGGCCACCGGCGTACCGGCCGAGGTTCCACGGCACCCAGTCCCCGTGCCAGTGCCCGAACTCGACGGCGGTGTCGCCGTGCCGGCGAGCCAACTCGGCGACGGCCGCCACCGCACGGGTACCGGCGACGTCCCCGGTGGCCGCCCGCCGCGCCTCGGCCGTCAACCGGGCCAGGAACGGCGAGCCGGTCAGCGGCCGGGGCTCGGCCGGTGGGCCGCCCCGACGGGCCACGGCAAGCAGCGCCGCGAGGTCGGGCGGCGCGTCGGCCGGCACCCCGCGGACCCGCGCCGGCAGCGGCTCGATCACCGCGACCACCTGCCCCGTCCAGACGAACTCGGTGAGCAGCCGGGGCGCGCCGGGATGCCCGGCCGCGCCGGCCACCCGGGACAGTTCACGCAGGACCGCCGCCTCACCGGTCACCAGTGCCCGCGTCGCGTCGTTCCAGCCGACCTTCGCGTACCCGCGCGGCGTGCCGCTGCCGTCGAACAGTTGCAGCGTCGGCTTGTGGTTCGGATCGGGCGGGCGCACCCCGCAGGCCGCGTGGGTCGGCGTACCGCCGAGCACGGCGGACACCCGGTCGGCGAGCAGCAGCTCGGCGGGATCGAGCCCGGTGGGCACGGCGACGGTCAGGACGGGAAATGGTGCCCGGGCGACGACGCCGGCCCGGGCCGCCAGGCCGAGCACGGCCCGCACGGCCCGCACCTTGACCGGCCGCAACGCGTTGTACGCCAGCAGCGCCGCCGCCGTGACCCGGGGCGAGGCCAGCGGCAGCAGGAACCGCGCCCGGGCGACCGACGGGACGACCGCGTAGCGGGCCGCGACGGTGTGCCCGGCCGGCGGTCCGGCGTCCACGGCCAGCGCGACGCGCTCGTCACCGAAGACCGCCCGGGTGACCCACCCCAGCCCGTCGCCACGGGTGCGGGGGTCGGCCGGCCAGCTCATGACGGCACTCCGCTTCGCTCCGTGCCGCCATGAGGCACCACCGCACTGAGCTGACGATTCGCTCGCTGACGCTCGCTCATGACGGCACTCCGCTTCGCTCCGTGCCGCCATGAGGCAACAACCGGATGGAGCTGAC
>NZ_JBFBAO010000350.1:0-7398 GCF_040682255.1 Micromonospora sp. NPDC051296
GCCCGGCAGCTGGCCGACCAGGCCGACAGCGTGGTGCCGATCGTCTTCACCGGACTGCGCCCAGGCGAGAAGCTGCACGAGGACCTGCTCGGCACCGGCGAGGTCGACACCCGCCCGCTGCACCCGCTCGTCTCGCACGTCGCGGTGCCCCCGCTCGACCCGCTGGAGGTCAGCGGCCTCGACCCGTTCGACGACCCCGAGAAGGTCGTCGCCGAACTGGCGCGGCTCTGCACCCAGGCGGTCGGCAGCGCGGTCGCCGACGGCGCCGTGGAGCTGCCCATGTCCCGCTGACCCAAGCGTGAAAGGGGGCCGACGACCCGTGGTCGCCGGCCCCCTTTTCAGCGGTACGGACAGCTCAGCGGCGGATGCCGGCCCAGTCGTGGTGCCGGCGCACGGTGGAGAGGATGAAGTCGACCACCCGCCGCGAGGTGTCCCCGACCCGGTAGTCGGCCGGGCACGGTACGCCGTCGGCGGCGACCTGCGCCACGGTGACCTTCACGGCCTCCACCACGCCCTGCGGGTCGAGGCCGGTCATGATGATGCCACCGGCGTCCAGCGCCTCGGGGCGCTCGATCGACTCGCGCAGGGTAACTGCCGGGAAGCCCAGGATCGCGGCCTCCTCGCTGATCGTGCCGCTGTCGGAGAGCGTGCAGAACGCGCGGGTCTGCAGGTGCACGTAGTCGATCAGCCCGAACGGCTCGTGGAACGAGATGCCGTCCAGCACGGTCGCGTCCGGCGCGAGGGCCTCCAGCCGCTTGCGGGTACGCGGGTGGGTGGAGACCAGCACCGGGTGGCCCCAGCGGTCGCGTACGGCGGCGAGACAGTCGAGCAGCCGGCGCAGCCGGGCCGGCTGGTCGACGTTCTCCTCCCGGTGGGCGCTGACCATGACGTACCGGCCCGGGGTGATATCGAGTTGGCTCAGCACGCGGGAGCCTTCGATCTCCGGCCGGTAGTGCTCCAGCACCTCGCGCATCGGCGACCCGGTGTGCAGGATCCGCCGCGGGTGCAGGCCCTCGGCGAGCAGGTTACGCCGGGCGTGCTCGGTGTAGACGAGGTTGAAGTCGGCGACGTGATCGACCAGCCGGCGGTTGGTCTCCTCCGGCACGTTGAGGTCGAAGCAGCGGTTGCCGGCCTCCATGTGATAGACCGGCACCCGCATCCGGCGGGCCATCAGCGCCGCGATGCAACTGTTGGTGTCACCGAGAACCAGCAGCGCGTCCGGCCGAAGCTCGGCGATCGCCGCCTCGACACCGACCAGCACGCCGCCCAGCACCCGTCCCAGCGAGGAGGTGTCCACCCGCAGGAAGCGGTCCGGCTCGCGCAGTCGCAGCTCGGTGAAGAAGACGTCCGAGAGCGTCCGGTCCCAGTTCTGACCGGTGTGCACCAGCAGGTGATCGACGGTGTCGTCGAGCCGGGCGATCACCCGGGACAGTCTGATGATCTCCGGTCGGGTGCCCACCACCGTCATGACCCGCGTCATGTGCGTCCTCTCCGTGTCGCCACCTTGGCCAGGATGTCCTCGAACTGGTCCACGCCGACCCGCACCGACATCCGCTCCTCGTAGACCCGCCGGGCCTGGTGCGCCATCCGCGCACGCTCCGCCACGGGCAACGCGGCGGCCTCGGCGAACCGGTCGGCCAGCGCCCGCCAGTCCTCCGGCGGGCTCACCAGCCCCACCCCGGCCGAACGGACCAGCGCGGGCGCGTCCCCGCCGAGCGAGGCGACGACCGGGACACCACAGGCGAGTGCGGCCTGCAGCTTCGACGGGATCGTGCCGTGCAGGGCGGGCAGGTCGCGCAGGCAGACCAACTGGAAGTCGGCCGCCGCGTACAGCTCGGCCATCTCGCTGGCCGGGCGACGGCCCACGAATCGGACGTTGTCCGCTCCCAGGTCCACGGCGAGCCGGCCGATCGCCTTCTCGTCGGCACCGGAGCCGACCAGCACCAGGTCCATCCGGTCCCGGACGGCGGCGGCGGCCCGCACGGCGGTGTCGAGCCCCTGGAGCAGGCCGAGGTTACCGGCGAACATGACGGTGCACCGGCCACGGTGGCCGAGCACGGCGCGGGCCGCCGGGGTCGCCGGGACCGGCCGGAACAGCGTGTCGTCGGTCCAGTTCCAGACGACCCGGACCCGCTCCGGGTCCGCGCCGCGCGCCACCACCAGATCCGCCATAGCGGGCGAGATCACCACGATCGCGGCGGCGGTCCGGTAGGCGGCGCGCATCAGTGCCCCGATCCCGGCCTCCAGCGACCGGCCGAGCCGACCGGTCGGGGCCATGCCCGACCCGATCACCGACTCCGGCCACAGGTCCTGCACGTGCAGGACGACGGGGGTACGCCGGGCGGCGCGCAGCACGGCGGCGACGGCGACGGTGGTCGGCGGCGGGTGGTAGACGTAGGTGACGTCCACCCCGGCCAGCCAGCCCGCTCCGGCCAGCACGCTGCTGACGCCGAAGGAGAGATGGCTCAGCGCTCGCCGGCGCGCCGAGGTGTCATGGCTGGGGTAGGCAGGCACCCGCCGCACCGCGACCGGCCCGTCGGTTTCCCGGTGCCGCCACCGCTGGCGCCAGCCGGGATAGATCCGGCCGTACGGGTAGCTCGGAAACGTGGTCAGCACCCGCACGGCGTGGCCCCGTTCGGCGAGCCCGTGTGCCAGGTTGCCCGGGATGAACACCCCCTCCGGGGGGTACCACTGGCTGACCAGGCCGACCCTCACGCCGAGACCGCCACCTGGGCCGGCAGGGTCGCCTCGACCGGCTCCGGCCAGGTGTCCGGGCGTGCCGGGTCGAACAGCTCGTTGGTCCAGAAGAGGGTGACCAGCTCGTCGTCGCCGGTGTTGACCAGCTTGTGCACCCACATGGTCGGCATGTCGACGGCCATCGGCACGTCGCCGGTCACCGGAAACCGGAGCACCTCGGTGTCACCGACCCGGCGCAGGCTGATCTCGGCCGAGCCGCGCAGCACCACGAACCGTTCGACCTTGGCCAGGTGGAAATGCTCGCCCCGGGTGACCCCGGGATGCGTGCTGGAGCAGAAGGTCTGGCCACCGCCGCCGTGTGCCTTCACCGTCTCCACCAGTTCGCCCCGGGCGTCGCCGCGACGCGGCAACGGGAGCGGATAGTGGGTCGGGAAACAGTGCGAACGGTAGGTGTTGAACAGCCTCAGGTCGTGCCGGTCGCGCAACGGCGGGATCTCTCCGGCACGGTAGGCCGCGGCGGTCGCCGCGAGCCGGTCGGCCAGTTCGCGGACGCCGATACGCAGCGCGGGCATGGCCGGGTCCCACGATCCGCCGGCCGGCACGCCGGCCAGCCGGGCCGCGGCGTCGGTGACGTGCACCAGGTCGAGTTCCCGATCCCCGTGCACCTCCGGCTGCCCACCGTCGGCGAGGACCCGGCAGAACGTGGCGACCGCGGAGTTGTACCGCGGGCGGCCGTGCTCGCCGTAGAGATTGGGCAGCAGGACGTCGTCGACCGGCAGTCCGGTGCCGGCGAGCAGCTGGGCGGCGGCGGCCTTGGCGTCGCCATACCCGGTGCCGTTGCCGGCCTGCACCGAGTTGGCGTACACCACCTGGGCCGGCGGGTCGGTCGCGGCCCGCAACCCGGCGGCCAACTGGGCAGCCGCCCGCAGGTTGCCCGCGGCCACCTCGTCGGGCTCACCACGGTTGACGCCGGCGAGGTGCAGCACCCGGTCCACGCCGGAGAGCAGGGCACCGGCCCGTTGCGGGTCGGCCAGCTCGGCCCGGCCGAGGCGGACCGGTTCCGGCCAGCCGAGCGCCCGCAGCAGCACCCGCAGGTGCCAGCCGAGGAAACCGTCTGCTCCGGTGACGGCCAGCCTCAGCATGCCGGCACCGGGTCGCGCAGGGCCAGCTCGGCGCGGATCTCGGGCAGCGTCCGCAGCAGCTCCACGATCTCCGGTACGCCCAGCCGCGGCGCATTGGCGGAGTTGAAGTCCTCGGCCGGGCCGTCGCCCAGGTCCCCCTCGGAGACGTAGAGCGCGTAGTTCAGGTCGCGGGCGTCCAGCGGCACCCGGAAGAAGTCGCCGAAGTCGTCGGCCTGGGTCAGTTCCTCCCGGCTGGCGAGCGTCTCATGCCACTTCTCGCTGTGCCGCACGCCGATCACGTCAAGCTTGAACGGCACGTCGAACAGCTGGCATACCGCCTCGGCGAGGTCACTGATGGTGCACGCCGGGGCCTTGCGGATGAACACGTCGCCCGCCCGCGCGTGGTTGAAGGCGTGCTCGACGAGGTCCACCGAGTCGGTCAACGACATGAGGAATCGGGTCATCGTAGGCTCGGTGACGGTGACCGCCCGACCGGCCTTGATCTGCTCGACGAAGAGCGGGATGACCGAGCCGCGCGAATACATGACGTTGCCGTAGCGGACGCAGGAGACGGTGGTGGCGCCGTCCGGGTTGTTCCGCGCATGCGCCTGGGCCACCTTCTCCATCAACGCCTTGCTCATGCCCATGGCGTTCAGTGGATAGACCGCCTTGTCGGTGCTGAGCATGACCACCGAGCCGACCCGGTTGTGCGCGGCGGCCTCCACCACGTTGGCGCTGCCCACGATGTTGGTGCGGACCGCCTCCAACGGGAAGAACTCACAGGACGGGACCTGCTTGAGTGCCGCCGCGTGGAAGACGAAGTCGATGTTGCGAGTGGCCCGGAGCACGGTGTCGTGGTCGCGGACGTCACCCACGTGGTAGCGCACCCGCTGGTCGCCCAGCGTACGGCGCATCGAGTCCTGCTTGGCCTCGTCACGACTGAGGATCCGCACCTCGGCGACGTCGCGCTCCAGCAACCGGCGAGTCATGGTCTGTCCGAAAGAGCCGGTGCCTCCGGTTATCAGCACCCGGCGCCCGGCAGTCATGTGGATCATGGCTTCTCCCGTGTGAAGGGCTCTCCTCCGTGAACCGGACCGGCGGCAGGGGCCAGCCCGGCCGGATACAGCATCCGACACAACGACATTCCGAGGACACTGGATACGCTTCTGGGACGAATCAGTCAAACGGCGAACCCTTGGTTCCGCAATTACCGCAAACGGGCAGTCCAACCTGCGAAAACTGGTAGAAACGACCAGCAGCGTCCGCTGACAACCCCGGGCGAAACTCCGGCCTGGCCGGCCTGCCCACCCGGCCAACGACAGGCCCCAGCTGTCGCACCGGCCCCCGTAGCCGAAGGATCGTCATGCCGCTTCTACGCGAGTCAGGACGCAGCGGAGAGTCCCCGGACGCACTCGGCCGGCCGGCCGGCCGCGGACCACTGACCCTACCCGCGGTGCTGGTGCTCGCGCTGGTCGCCGTGATCGCAGTCCGCCCACCCTGGTGGTCGTTCAACTACGCGGCGGTGCTGGCCCTGATCGCCCTCGCCCTCACCGGGCGGGCGCCCCGCCTGCGGTTGCCCGACACGTTGGCCCTCGCCACCGGCGCCTGGGCCCTGGCCGGTCCACTGTGGGCCGGGCAGGCCGCCTGGACGCTGCCGGGCGGCTACCGGTACGCCACGGTCTGCCTGGTCTTCGTCACCTGTCGGCAGGTGATCCGCAGTCGACGCGATCTGCTTCTGCTCGGCTGGGCCTACCTCGGTGCCTGCGTGGTGGTCGCCCTGGAGGTGCTCGCGGGTGCCCGCGACGAGCTTCGCCAGCAGGGCGAACTCGTCGACGTCGCCACCCGGTACGGCGTCGAGGGCCGAGAGATCAACGCCACCGCGTACACCCTCGCCGTGGGAACGGTCGTCGCGATCCTGCTCACCGTCGCGGCGGGACGCCATCCGCTGCTTCGGTTCGGTCCGCCGCTGCTCGCTCTACCGGTCACCTGGGCGATGCTGCTCACCGGCTGCCGTGGCGCGGCCATCGGCGTGCTCGTCGGCGTCGTGGTGCTGGCGCTGGCGTGGCGGCTGCCATGGGCCACTGCCGCCGGGATCGGCATCACCAGCCTGTTGCTGCTCGTCGTCGTGCCGGTCGGCGTCGCACCCGAAGGCGCGATGCGCTGGCTCGACCAACTCTACGATCGCCCCACCGGCGACATCTCCGGCCGCCTGGAGTTGTGGCCGTACGCCCTGTCGACCTGGGGCGAGTCGCCGCTGACCGGTTCCGGTCCGGGCGTGTTCACCCACAGCAACCCGATGGAGATCGGGCCGCACAACCTGCTGCTCATCCTCGGCAACGACCTCGGCCTCGTCGGTGTGCTGTTGTACCTCGGCACCATCGCGGCGGCCTGTTGGACCACGGCCCGCAGCGGGCGGCGCGGGCTCGTCCTGGCCTGCGTCCTCACCGGGGTGCTGCTACCGATCTGGCTGACCGGTCAGTGGGAGACCGCCCTGGCCATGTGGCTGGCGCTCGCGCTGGTCACCGTCCTGCCCGAACTGCCGGTGGCCGCCCGACCGATGCACCGGGCGGCACCGGGAACGTCGTCCTGGGGCAGCCGGCCCGTCACCGCGCGACCGGCCCCACACCACGTGGGGTGACCGGCCGCCGCGCCGCCTCACGCAGCACCTCGGCCAGCCGGACAGACACCTGGTCGGCGCGGTGGTGGCGCACCGCGAAGGCGCTGCCCTGCCGGCCGAGCCGGTCCCGCAGGTGCCCGTCCCGGCACAGCCGGGCCAGTTCCCGGGTCAGCGCCGTCATGTCGTCCACGCCGACCACCAGCCCCGCGCCGGCCTCGGTGAGGTGCACCATCGACGCCAGCTCGGCCGGGCCGAACCCGAGCACCGGCCGACCGGCGGCGAGGTACTGCGGGATCTTGGTGGACAGCGAGTACCGGGTGTAGGCGCGGGTATCCTCGGCGAACGACTCCACATGCACCAGCACGTCCGCGCCGTGCAACACGGCCGCGACCTCGTTGCTGTCCAGCGAGCGGCCCAGCCGCACCGCCGGCAGGTCGCGAAACCGGTCCGCGTAGCGGGCGGCGTCGTGGGCGGGCGTGTGCACGGTCAGCCGGGCCGGCGGCGCGGCCCCGGCGAGACCGCCGAGCGCCTCACCGACGCGCCGAAGCGACCGCCACCGCTCCAGGTGCAGGCCGCCCACGTAGACCAGTTCGATCGGCGTTCGTCCCCGCCCGCCGGGCGCCGGTTCGGCGAAGTCCGTTCGCTCCACGCAGTTGCCGAAGGCGGCGAACGGCAGCCGGTAGCGCCGCTCGTACTCGCGGGCCATCGGGCCACTGATACCCAGCCCGTAGGACGAGTGCCGCAGCACGGCCCGCAGTTCGGCGCGCACGGCCAACCGGGCCAACCCCAGCATCTGCCCGCCTGCGTACATCGTGCTCGGCCAGTCGTCCATGAAGTGGGGCACCAGCGGCACCCGACATTCCCGGGCCACCGCCACGGCCAGCCGCATCATCCGGATGCTGCCGAGCGTCGCGTACACCACCTCGGGCCGCTGCGCCCGCACCCAGTCTCGTCCCGACCGAA
>NZ_JBFBAO010000351.1:0-7376 GCF_040682255.1 Micromonospora sp. NPDC051296
GACCAATGTGTTCCTGCGCGTCGACGGTGGCGCCGAACAGGAGCTGTTCCTGCCAAGGGGGTTGGTCGCGACACCCGCCGCCCCTCCTTCGTTCCGGCCGGGTTCACCCGTGTCGGGTGAACCGGCATCACCCCGCCGGCCGGCAGCCTCGGCTGTGGAGATCTTCGAGGCGTATGGGGGTGCCATGACCACCACGGCAGCGGCCGCCCGGACCGACGACCAGATCCAGCGTGATGTGCTCGACGAACTCGCCTGGGAAGCGCAGGTGCGTTCGACCGACATCGGGGTGACCGTCCACGACGGCGTGGTGACCCTGACCGGTTGGGTGGACAGTGCCGCCCGCACCTGGGCGGCGGTCCGCAGTGCCCAGCGGGTACGCGGGGTGCGGGCGGTCGCCGACGACATCGAGATACGCCCGCTCGGGCCGGTCGACGTCACCGACGGAGACCTGGCGATCGCGGCCAGCCGGGCGCTGGAGTGGAACAGCTTCGTGCCTGCCGAACGGCTGGACCTCACCGTCGCCAACGGGTGGGTCATGCTGCGTGGCGAGGTGGAGTTCGGCTGGCAGCGGCGTACCGCCGAGCGGGAGCTGCGCCGGCTGCGGGGCGTACGTGGGGTCACCAACCTGATCGAGGTCCGTCCCGCCGCCCAGCCGGATGCCGACCGGGTCCGCCGCGACGTGCAGCGCGCCCTGCTGCGGGGCATCGGCACCGAGCGGGTGACCGTCGAGGTGCACGGCGACACGGTGACCCTGAGCGGGGTGGTCCGCTCCTGGTGGGAGCGGGATCAGGCGGAACGGGTGGCGTGGTCGGCCGAGGGCGTGTGCGCGGTGCGGGACGAACTGCTGGTGGGCGGCTGAGTCAAGTCGCGATGTCCGGTTTGCCGCTGCCGGGGTCGGGAAACCGATTCGATCCGCGAGGCCGCCCGGCAGCGGATCGGGGCAGACGCCACCACAGACCGACGGGAGGGCTCGTGGCCGACAACCACGCTGCGGGGGAGCGCCAGTTGCGGATCGCGATGGTGGTCCCGCCCTGGCTGTCGGTGCCGCCGCCGGGCTACGGCGGGCTGGAGCAGGTGGTGGCCGGCCTGGTGGACGCCCTGATCGACCGGGGACACGCGGTGACGCTGATGGGCGCCGGTGAGGCGCACGGCACCGCCGCCGAGTTCCTCGCCACGCTCGACGAGTTGCAGTACGACCGGCTCGGCGAGTCGCTGCCCGAGCTGGCCCACCTGGCCCGGGTGAACCATCTGGTCAGCGCGGCCGACTTCGACGTCGTCCACGACCACACCACGATCGGTCCCCTGGTCGCCGGGCGGCGGGAGGTGCCCACCGTGGCGACCGTCCACGGCAACCCGGTGGGCGAGTACGGCACGGTGCTCAGCGACACCGATCGGGGAGTCGGACTGGTGGCCATCTCGCACGCCCAACGCCGGCTGAACCCCAGGCTGCCGTGGGTCGGCACGGTGCACAACGCGATGGAGATCGACACCTTCCCGCGCAAGAGCACACCCAGCCACGGGCCGGTGCTGTGGCTGGCCCGGTTCAGCCCCGACAAGGGGCCGGACCTGGCGATCCGGGCCTGCCGGTCCGCCGGTCTGCCGCTGGTGCTGGCCGGCAAGTGCAACGAGCCCGCCGAGCGGCGCTACTACGACGAGGTGGTCCGGCCGATGCTCGGCCCCGATGTCACGGTGGTGCGCGACGCCGACCGGGAGGCCGTGCTGCGGCTGCTGGTCGAGGCGCGTTGCCTGGTCATGCCGATCCAGTGGGAGGAACCGTTCGGCATCGTGATGCTGGAGGCCATGGCCACCGGCACGCCCGTGGTGGCGCTGCGCCGGGGGGCGGTGCCGGAGCTGGTCCGGCCGGGGGTGACCGGGCTGATCTGTGATCGGGCGGACGAGTTGCCGGCGGCGTTGCGCGAGGCGGCCGGCCTCAACCCGGCTGACTGCGTGGCGCACGTCGCGCGGACCTTCTCCATCGAGCGGATGGCGACCGGCTACGAGGCGGTGTACCGCCGGTTCCTCGTCGCGGCGACCCCGCGGACCGCCGTGCGGGAACCGGCCCACGTCACGCCGGGCTGAGTCGGTCAGACCTGCGCGGCACCGAGCGCGGCGATCGCCGCGTCCAACTGCCGGGCGTACGCCGGACTCAGCCCCTCCTCGCGCAGCCGGGTGGACACCTTCTCCCGCAGCCGGGCGACCCCCGGCGCCAGCTCGCCCTCGCCGCCGCTCACCGCCCGGGTGAGGTTTCGCAGCTCGTTGCGCAGGTCCAGCGCGACGTCGTCGCGAATGCCGCCGTCGGCGAGGCCGGCACCGATTACCTCTTCCAGGCGGTTCGCCGCCTCGATCAGGGTGTCCGTGCCGCCCGGCGGGCTCGGCGCGGCGGTTGGTGCCGGCGGCGTGGGGGAGGTGGTCGGCGGCGACGTGGGTGGCTGCTCGGTGGTGCCCTCGGCGGGCGGGGACGGCCCGTCCGACGAGGTCGGCCCGGCGGTGGGCAGCGCGGCGGGCGGATCGGTGTCGTCCGGCAGCAACGCCGGTACCGCCAGCGCCGCCCCGATCAGCACCGCCAGCGCCGGTACGACGATCGCCGGGCGCAGCAACGGCTTGCGCCGCCCATCGGCGGCGCCGGGTGGCGGTCCGCCATCGGGTACGCCGCCGGACCACCCGCCCGCCCCGACCGCGCTGCTACCCGGTCCGACTCCGGCGGTGGCCGGCGCGACTCCTACGGTGCCCGGCCTGACTCCTACGGTGCCCGGTCCGACTCCTACGGTGCCCGGTCCGACTCCGGTGGTGGCCGAGACCGGTCCCGCCGTGCCCGACCCGACCGGGCCGGTGGCCGGGGCCGGGGCGACCGTGGCGGTGGCGTGCGGCGGCTCGACCGCGGGGAGGGTGACGGTGGGGGCGAGCATCGTGCTGGCCTGCGGGTTGGCGGGCAGCATCTGGTCGCGCAGCACGGTGGCCAGCTGGCGGGCGGTGGGCCGGTCGGCCGGGTCGCGGGACAGGCAGCGCAGGCAGACCTGGGCCACCGCCGGTGGTAGGCCCGGCACGCCGGCCAGCGTGGGCGGGGTGCTCTCCGCCAGCGCGGAGCTGAGTTCCTCCCAGGTGTCCGCCGGGTACGGCACGCGGCCGGTCAGCGTCTCGTGCAGCAGCACCCCGAGCGAGTAGACGTCGGTCGCCGGCTGGGCCGGCGCGCCGTCGAGCCGCTCCGGCGCCACGTACGCCGGGGTGCCGAAGGTGGCGCCGTCCTCGTCGTCATCGGGAGCGCCGATCCGGGTGGCGATGCCGAAGTCGAGCACCTTCGCGCCCACCTGCGTCATCATCACGTTGGCCGTGGTGACGTCCCGGTGCACGATGCCGAGCCGGTGGGCGGCGGCGAGCGCGTCGGCGACCTGGGCGCCGATCTCCACCGCCTCGGGCCACGGCAGCGGCCCCTCGGTGAGCCGAGACTCCAACTCCTCGCCGGAGAGCAGTTCCATCACCACGAACGAGGTGATGGAGCCGTCCGGCGCCACCGTCTCGCCGTAGTCGTGCACCGACGTCACGTGCGGGTGGACGAGCTGCGCGGCGGCTCGGGCCTCCTCGCGGACCATGTCGCGAAACCGGGCGTCGGCGGCCAGTGACGGGGCGAGCACCTTCAGCGCGACCACCCGGTCGAGCACCTCGTCGTGGGCCCGCCAGATCACCGACATTCCACCGGCGCCGATCTGATCGATCAGCCGGTACCGGGTGGCCAGCAACCGGCCGGGCTGCAGTGCTGGCTTCACGGAGCGCACCTGCCTCATAGGTGGGAGCGGTATCAGGTTGCGCGAATGTTGCCGCCCTGTCAACGGGCCCCGGCGCGACGGGTGCGGGCCTCGACACGCCGAGTGCGGGCCGATGCGGGCGTGCCAGGATGAATGCGGCCCGGTACGGGCGTGCCAGGATGAATGGCATGGCGCGGGGACCGGTGGCGTTCGTGCTCGGGGGCGGGGGCGTCCTCGGCGCGGTCGAGGTGGGCATGTTGCGGGCCCTGTTCCGGGCCGGGATCCGGCCGGACATGGTGCTCGGCACGTCGATCGGCGCGGTCAACGGCGCCCTGGTCGCCGCCGACCCGTCCGAGGCGGTCACCGACCGGCTGGTGCGGCTCTGGGCCTCGCCCGAGGCGAGCGAGGTGTACGGCGACTCGGTGGCCCGGCAACTGCGGCGGTTCGCCGCCCGTACCCATCTGCACTCGCCCCGGCCGCTGCGCAAGTTGCTGGAGAGCGAGCTGGGCGCGGAGACCACCTTCGCCGACCTGAAGATCCCGTTCCGCTGTTGCGCGGCGAACATCGAGCGGGCCGCCGAGCACTGGTTCGTCAGTGGACCGTTGGTGCCAGCCGTGCTCGCGTCCGCCTCGGTGCCGGGGCTGTTGCCGCCGGCCCGGATCGGCGACCAGCACTACATCGACGGCGGCATCGTCAACTCCATCCCGATCGGCGAGGCGGTGACGGCCGGCGCGGCCCGGATCTTCGTACTCCAGGTGGGCCGGATCGAGCGCGCGCTGGCCCCGCCCCGCCGGCCCTGGGAGATCGCCCAGGTCGCGTTCGAGATCGCCCGCCGGCACCGGTTCGCCCGGGAGATGGCCGCCCTGCCCGACGGGGTGGAGGTGCACGTGCTGCCGACCGGTGGGCTGGAACCGCGCGACGACACCCCGTGGGCATACCGGGACATGGCCGCGGTTGGTCGACGGATCAGCCGCGCCTACTCGGCTTCCCGCCACTACCTGGCGAACCTGGAGCGCTGATGCCGTTGCCGCCGCGGTGGGTCCGCCGACTGCTGCTGGGGCCGGGCGTGGTGCTGCTCGCGTTCCTGCTGGCGACCACGGTGCCGCTGTGGGCGTTGGCGGCCCTGGCCGTGTCCCCGTTCGTGCCCGGG
Organism: Micromonospora sp. NPDC051296; assembly: GCF_040682255.1. Lineage (NCBI taxonomy): Bacteria > Bacillati > Actinomycetota > Actinomycetes > Micromonosporales > Micromonosporaceae > Micromonospora > Micromonospora sp. NPDC051296. The sequence continues at coordinate 4,891 of NZ_JBFBAO010000351.1, forward strand.
CGGTTGCGCCCGCTGCGCGTGCTGTGGGTCGGCTGCTTCTACCTGTTCTGGGACGCGGCGGCGCTGCTCTGCCTGTTCGTGCTCTGGGTGGCCTCCGGGTTCGGCTGGCGGGTGAACTCGCCGGCCTTCCAGCGGGCCCACTACGTGCTCGCCGGGTGGTTCCTGCGGGTGATGTTCTGGCAGGCCCGGTGGACGCTGCGGCTCAGCCTCGAGGTGGTCGGCACCGACCCCGACACTGCCCTGCCCGGCCGGCCCGAGCTGGTGGTCTGCCGGCACGCCGGGCCGGGCGACTCGTTCATCCTGATCCACGCCCTGGTGAACTGGTTCCGGCGGGAGCCGCGGATCGTGCTCAAGGACACCCTCCAGTGGGATCCGGCGATCGACGTGCTGCTCAACCGGCTGCCAAGCCGGTTCATCGCGCCCGGCCGCGACGGCCGGGGCTCCCTCACCGAGCAGATCGGGCACCTCGCCAGCGGGCTGGACGACGACGACGCCTTCGTGATCTTTCCGGAGGGCGGCAACTTCACCCCGAAGCGCCGGCTGCGGGCCATCGCCCGGCTGCGGGACCGGGGGCACGAGCGGATGGCGGTGAAGGCGGAGGCCATGCAGCACGTGCTCGCTCCGCGGCCCGGTGGGCTGCTGGCGGCGCTGGACGCCGCCCCGGACGCCGGGGTGATCTTCGTGGCCCACACCGGCCTGGACCGGATGCTCACCGTCGCCGACGTGTGGCGGGAACTGCCGATGGACAAGCGGCTGGTGATGCGGTTCTGGTCCGTGCCGCCGGAGGAGATCCCGACCGGCCGGCAGCAGCGGATCGACTGGCTTTACGACTGGTGGAGTCGGATAGACGAGTGGATCGCGGCGAATCACGACGATGCCACGTAGGGTGCGCACGTGGACCAGATCAGCGTGGTGACGACGGTGGTCGATGCGCGATCGGTCGCCGACCTGCTGGCCGCCGCCGCCGTGGCCGGGCGGCTCGCGGCCTGCGCGCAGGTGGGCGGCCAGGTGGAGAGCACCTACTGGTGGCGGTCCGGGGTGGAGACCAGCACGGAATGGTCGGTGCAGTTCAAGACCGTACCGGACCGGGTCGACGCGCTGGTGGAGCAGATCCGTGCCGGCCACCCGTACGAGGTGCCGGAGATTCTGGTCAGCCGGGTCGACTGCGGCCACCCCGGTTACGCCGCCTGGGTGTACGAGCACACCCGTCCCTGAGTACGCGCACTCTGGCGCGGACGGGGTGGGTCCGCCGAGGATGACCGCGTGGACAACGGCTACCCCTGCCCGGCCTGCGGTGCACCGGCGAACCTGGACACCGGCTGCACCGGCTGCGGCCGGCCGCCGCACCCCGCCGCCGCCGAGGTGATCCGGCTCGACCGGGAGATCCTCGTGCTCGGTGGCGAGGTGGAGCGGGCTCGCCAGACGTACGAGGAGATGGCCGGGCGACTGGCGACGACCCGGCGGCGGCGGGCCGAGCTGGCCGGCACCGTCCGGGCGGAGTTCCCGGTGCCGGTCGTGGTCGGGCCGCCGGGCGCGCCGGTGCCCGCCCCGATGGCCGCCGGGTGGCCGCCCGTTCCCATGGTGGGGCCCACGCAGCTGCCCGCCCCGGCGGTGCCGCTGCCGCCGGGCGGGGCGGAGACCTCGACCCGGACCGTGCAGGGTCTGCTCTTCGTCGTCGGTGGGCTGCTGCTCGGCACGGCGGCGACGGTGTTCACGGCGGTGGCCTGGGCGTCGGTCGGGGTGGCCGGCCGGGCGCTGATCCTGCTGGCGTTCACCGCGCTGCTGCTCGCCGTGCCGCTGGTCGCGTGCTGGCGGGGGCTGCGCGGCACCGCCGAGACGTTCGCCGCCGTCGGGCTGCTGCTGGTGGTGCTCGACGGGTACGCCGCCTGGACGGTGGACCTGTTCGGGGTGACCGGCTGGCCGGGTAGCCGGTACGCCGGGTTCGTCGCGGCGGTCAGCGCGGTGGTCGCGGCCGGGTACGCCCGGCTCAGTCGGTTGGCCGTGCCGTGGTTCGCGGCGCTGCTCGCCGCCCAGCCGGTGTTGCCGTTGTTGGCTGCCGAGGCCCGACCTGAGACGGCCGGCTGGGCGGTGGTCTTCGTCGGGGTGGCCCTGGTCGACCTGGCGGTGATCGCCGCGCTGCGGCACCGGCGGGGGGCCGTCGCGGGCGAGGGGGCCGCGACGACCCCGGCGCTGAGGCTCGCCGGGCAGGTGACGGCCGGGATCGGGTACGCCGTCGCGGTGCTGCTCGCCGCGGGCTGCGCGCTGGTGCCGCTGCTGGCCGGCCGGGCGGGCGGCGTACCGCTGCTGGCCGGTGGGCCGATGCTGCTGGTGGCGCTGACCCTGCTCGGTGCGGCGCTGCTGGTCGGCGGGGAGACGGCGCGGGCGGTGGCGGCCGGCGCGCTGGTGCCGGTGCTGGCCGGTGCGCTGATTCGCCCGGCGGCGGAGCTGCGCCCGTCGCTGCTGCTGCTGGCGGCGGCGCTGGTCGC
>NZ_JBFBAO010000352.1:0-7323 GCF_040682255.1 Micromonospora sp. NPDC051296
AGGCCGACGACGTCGAACCCGACGAGGACCTTGACCGGCTCCGGGTGCGACTGACACCCGAGGCGACCCGCGCGTTCATCGAGCGGGCCCGGCGAAGATCGTGGTGCTGGACGCCGGCCGGGTCGTCCAGCGCGGCCGGCACGCGGAGCTGGTCGCGGCCCCCGGCTGGTACCGGGACCAGTGGGTGCTGCAACAGGCCGCCGAGCACGGCTACCTCGCGCTTTCCGGCTGACCCCTCCGGGATCGGCTCCGGGATGTCCCCGACGCCGTGACGCTGCCCATCGTGGCAGGGTGGGGCCATGCCGGTCGGGGATGACGTGTTGGTCGAGGAGCACCTGCGGCAACTCGCCGACCGGTTGCGCGGGCCGCGCCGGCTCCGGGCCGACCTGATGACCGAGGCGCGGCACGGGCTGCTGGACGCCGCCGAGGCGTACCGGGACAGTGGCCTGCCGGCCCATGAGGCGTCCCGGCAAGCGGTGGCCGAGTTCGGTACGCCGGAGCAGCTCGCACCGGCGTACCAGGCCGAATTGGCGGTGGCGGCGCTACGCGGGTTGGCGCTGCGGATCCTCGCCTTCGCCGCGGCCGCCTCGCTCGCTGGCGACCTGACCTGGCGCGGGTCGAGTTGGAGCGAGGGCCCTCGGCCGCCGGCCGGCTACCTGCTGTTGTCGCAGTTGGTGGAGTGGGTCTGGGCGGGCGCCTTCCTGCTCGGCGTCGCCGGGCTGATGCTGGTCGGGGCCACCGCGCGGTCGTCACGCCCGGGACTCACCACCTCGGCCCGTGCGGTGGGCACCACGCTGACCGGGGCTGCCGTGCTGGGCGCACTGGCTGGCGCGGCGCTGTTCGCCTGGTCGATCCTGCTGTGGGACGCGGCCCTCACCTGGCCGCCGATGATTATCGGCATGCTCGCCGCCGGCGCCGCCCATGTCTGGCTGGGCCGGGCCGCCCGCACCTGGCTGCTCGCCACCCGCTGAGCCGCCGACGGGCCGCCGGTATACTCGCCGCCGGCCTCGCCCGGATGCGGCCGTGGCGCGGGATCGGTCGGCGGTCGGTGTCAGTCGGCCGTCGCGGGCGCGCTGCCGGGGTCGAGGAAGCGCCCGACCGTGGCGCTGAACTCGCGCCACCCGGACCGCTGGTCGACCAGCGCGCGCCGGCCGGCGTCGGTCAGCTCGTAGGTCCGCCGTTCCCGTCCGTTGACGGTGCTCCAGTCGCTCGCCACGTACCCGGCCCGCTCCAGTCGCCGCAGCGCCGGGTAGACCGTGCCGGTGGGCAGGTCGAGCCGCCCGTCGCTGCGTGCCCGGAGCGCCTCGATGATGGCGTAGCCGTGCTGGGCACCCCGCTCCAGCACGGCCAGCAGCAGGGCGTCGAGGTGTCCGTGCAGCGCCTGGGCGTTCATACGTAGACACGCTACTTGTTGGGGAAGTGGGACGCCACCGGGGTGCGGCACCGGTCACCCAGAGCAGCCAACTAGGGTATGTGCCCAGAGTCACTCACCGGCACGAGCGCCGGTGGGCAGCCCGACGCACACGGAGGTCACCGTGGCCCGCCAGTCGCCCCAACGGCCGGACGCCGACGAGCCCGAGCTCGATGACACGACCGGCCTCACCGAGCCGGACGACGCTGAGCCGGACGCTGCCGCGTCGGCCGACGCGGACCGCGAACTCTGGGATGAGCTGCGGATCGACCCGGTGGAGATCGCTCTGCCCGCCGGCACCGGCTACACCCTGCGGGCGTACCGGCCGGCCAGCGAGCTGACCCCGACCGACGTGGCCGAACGGGACGCCGACGACCCGTTCCTGGCCCGCCGGCAGGCCGTCGAGACCGAGGACGAAGACGACGAGAACGTCGTCATCCTCGACGAGGACGTCGCCCGGGAGTTCGCCGAGAGCGACGACGACGACGAGAAGCGAACCAAGCTCGGCGAGGGCGCCACCGCGGACGACGCCGAGAAGGAGGACACCGACGAGGAGGCGGCCGACGAGGCCGACGACGAGGAGGTGCCGGCCTTCCTGACGCACCGGGGGCGGCTGCTGCTGTTCAAGACCCCCGAGTCCCTGGTCAGTTTCGTCCGTTCCGGCGCGCCCAACGATCTGTCCCAGCTGGACAGTTGGAATGAATTGTCCGAACGGGTGGAGCCGAGCGACATCGCGCCACTCGACGAGGACGTGTACGAGCTCGACCTCGTGGTGGAGAACCTCCGCGGCGGCCACGACACCTGGGATCCGACCCTGCTCATCGAGGCCGGCGAGGTCGCCCGCGATCTGGCGTACGCCCTCCGCCTGCCCGCCGTGCTCGACATGCTCTCCGCTGGTTCCAGCCTCGACGACCTCGACGAGGCGCTGCGAGCTTCGGTCAACGGCGGAATCGGCGGTTTCATGGGCCGGCGTCGATTGAAGAAAATCGGGGCACAAACCGCAAGTCTGGGTTGGCGGACCATTGTCGGAAAGATCTCTGCGATCGTGGACTGGCGCGACTGACCCGCACCAGGGAGCATCAGTCTCTGGCAGAGAAAGCCTTGTGTCCCGGGAGGAGGACGACGCCGTGGCGCTCGTGCGCGTGTACTGCGGTCTGGCCTCGGCGGATCCGGCCGACCGATCGGCCTCGGCCGGTTCGACGCTGACGTCGGCCGTGGTCGACGACGCAGGCCGTCTGCTGCATGTCTGTGAGATCGGCGACGACCCGGCGGGCTACGCCCGGCTGGTGACACTGCTGGTCGAACGCTCAGGCGGGCCGAGCGGTGCGGCGATAGCCGCCGACAGCGACGACCACACGGTCACCTCACTGCTCAGTGCCGCCGGTCGCCCGCTGGCGATCGCCGACGACGACTCGGTCGACGACTTCGCCGAACGGTTCGCCGACGACGACTCGCTGGAGGAGATGCAGTCACCGCCGGCCGTGCGGCGAGCCGTCGGCCTGGCCCGCGCCCTGCAGGCCGGTGCACTGTCCGCGGTGACCCTGCCGGCCCCCCGGGACCTCGCCGGCTACAAGCAGGTGCTCGCCGCGCATGCCGCACTGGCCAGCGGGCGGCACTCCGCCGCGGTTGCGCTGCGTGAGGTGCTGCGCGAGCTCTACCCGGCCGCGTTGCGCGCCTACCCCGATCCCGCCGAGCCGATCCCGCTGGCCGTGCTGGACGCCCTGCCCGAGCCGGGCATGCTCACCGACGCCGCCGGCCGTGGTCGCGACGCCGCGGTCACCGCCGACGCGGTCGCCGCCCAACTCGCCGCCGACGGCACGGGCGACGCGGACGCGATCGACGAGGCGGTCACCGCGCTGCGGGTGGCGATCTCGGAAACCCCCCGCCGGTCGGCCGTGAACCGGGCCCTCACCGCTGCCGCCGCCGAGACCATCCGGCAGGCGGTCGCCGCCGTGCGGGCCTGCGACGCCGGCTGCGAGGCGCTGGTCGGTGCGCTGCACGCCCGTACCGCCGCTCCGGCGCCGGCCGCGGGCCGTCGGGCCGCCGCCCGGCGCGGCGAGCCGGTCGGCGAGTTGCCGGCCGCCAGCACCGGTGCCGGGCTGCGGGCGGTACGCCCCGCCGGGGCCGAACCGGCGGGCGGGCGGCGCAGCCGTCCGGAGCCGATGCCCGGCAACGCTCCGCTACCGTCGCCCCGACCGCTCGGTCCGCCGCCGGTGGCGCCACCTCCGGTCACTCCGCCACCCGTCGCACCTGCTCCGGTGGCGCCGGCCGCGGTCGCCGGCCCGCCCGTCTCGGCACCGCCGTCGCACCCCGAGCCCACCCCGTCGCGGATCGACGGGCCGACCAACCGGCCGATCTCCACGCCGCCTCCGCCGCCGCCCGGAATCACCCCGATCGCGCCGGCGCAGCGCGGCTCGATCCCGCCCGCGGAGGCCGGTGAGCCATTCCGGCCGACCCTGACCACCGCGGCGATCAACAGCGCGCGGGCCGAGCGCCGGCGCACCGTCATCCCGCCCCGACCGAAGACCACCGGTGGGGAACCGCCGACCGGTGGCTTCAGCGCCACCGATCTCAACGTCCCGGTGCCGCCCCCGCGCCCCGGGCAGGAGCCGGCAGCCCCGGGTTCCCGGGCGAACTGGCCGCTGGTCAACAACCCGGAGAACCCGGCCGACAGTTCGGCCAACAACCCGGTCGTCGGCTCGTACGACGACCGGGGCCGGCGCGGTGCCCCCGAGGCTCCCGCCGACCTCGGAGCCGACCGCCGGGTGACCCCGCCGTGGCTCGCCGACGACCTGCCGCCGGAGCCGCCGGTGCTGCGGCTGGTCGAGCCGCCGCCGCTGGCCGACCGGGCGCTGCGCAACGGAGCCGAACCGCAGCTGGAGAACCCGCCGCTGCGGCTCGTCGACCGGGCTGGCCCGGAGCGTGGCGGCCATCCGGCCGAGCGCCTGGACCTCACCCCACCGGCCCGCCGGCCGGAACCACCGGTCGAGCACCGGCCGCCGCCGGTCTCCGACGAGGGCGACGGTGACCTGCTGATCTTCGCCCAGGCCAAGTCGGCCTGGTTCGTCGGTCACGGCGAGGATGCCGGCCTGGACTGGTCGACCACGGCCGACACCGGATGGCAGGCCGCCGAGCAGGCAGCCCGCCCGGCGGTGGGCGCCGAGACGACGGCCGGGCTGCCCAAGCGCGTACCCCAGGCCAACCTCGTGCCGGGCTCGCCACTGCGCGAGGAGCGTCCACTGCGGATCGTGCGGGACGCGGCCAGCCTGGCCGAGAACACCACCGGCTACTTCCGCGGCTGGCGCCGGGGGCAGGAGATCGGCGGGTTCGCGGTCGGTGGGCGCCCGGGGCGCGAGTCCGCTGGCGGCTGGGACTTCAGCCGGGACACCGGTGACCGCGACGACGAACGGGAGTACGAGTACCGCTCGGCCGGCTACCGGTCCTGACGCCGACCACACGCCCGCTCACCTGCGTGTTTCTGCCCACACCCGGATAAGTTGACGCCGGGTCGGCAGGGCCGGGAGCATACCCGCGGAACAGCCGGCGGCAGGTCGCCGGGCGGGAAGGCGACTCATGGCAACACCGACAACCAGCCCATCCGTGATCACCCGACGTGGCGTGCTGGCCGCGGCGACGGGCACCATGCTGCTGAGCGCCTGTGGGCGCGACGAGGAGCGCGACGGAGCCGTCCCCCGGCCCACCCCCGGGCACGAGCTGGTCATCGGGGCGACGCTGGAGCTGAGCGGGCCGGGCGCGGCCCTGGGCGTGACCCAGGAGCGGGTGCTGGCCATCAGCACGGAGGCCATCAACGACAAGGGCGTAGCGGTCGGCAACCTACGCCGGACCGTACGGCTCGAGATCATGGACAACCGCAGCGACCCCCGGCTGGCCGCCCAGCAGGCCACCGAGCTGGGCCAGCGCGACGACGTGCACGCCCTGCTCGGCGGCACGCTGGCGGAAACCTCGATGTCGGTCATCGGGGTGGCGCAGGAGCTGCGGCTGCCGTTCGTGTCGCTGGCGTTCGGTGATGCGATCACCGTTCCGCTGGCCCAACGTGCCTTCATCTACAAGGTCACCCCGGACGCCGGGGACATGGCCCGCCAGCTGGCCCAGCTGATCGACGCCGAGGGGCTGCGCCGGGTCGTGTTGATGGCCGAGGAGGGGCTGCACGGCAACTCCGGCGTACGGGCCATGACCGGCGCGCTGCGTACCGCGGGGGTGGGTCTGGCCCGTACCGTGCGGCTGCCCAAGGCGGGCGGGGACGTCGGGCGGGCCGCCGAGCAGGCCGTCGCGGCCCGGGCGGACGGCGTGGTGGTGTGGGCGACCGCACCGAACTCCGGCGCCGCCGCACGGGCCCTGCGCAAGGCCGGACACTCCGGCCACCTGTTCTTCGACGCCGGGGCGGTGGCCGAGGAGACCCTGGAGAGCCACAACGCGCTCGCCGTGGAGGGCGCATACGCCATCCACCCGTCCTCGCTGGCCGCCTCCACCGTCGCCAACAGCAGCGCCACCGGACGCGCCTACCGCGACCTCGTCTCGCAGTACATCCGCCGGCACGGCGCCTACAGCGGCTTCGCTCCGTACGCCTCGGACGCCCTGCTGCTGATCACCACGGCGGCCCGGTTGGCCGACAGCGTGGACCGTGGGCGGCTGCGGGCGTACCTGCAGAACCAGATCACCGACGGGATGGCGGGGATGTACTCGTTCACGCCGATCCGGCACAGCGGCATGGAGCGCCAGTCCCTCGGCGTGTACCGCGTCGACGGCGGCGCCTGGAACCGGCTCAGCTGACGCGGTAGCCGGCCCACCGGGCGCGGCACCGCGCCGGCTCGCCGGCCCCGCACACCAGTCAGCAGATCACGCGCAGCAACCAGCGCCCGGTGTCGACGAAGGCCGTCACCGGGCGCTGGAACGCGATCGTCAGGCCGGGGCGACGGCGCGCGTGCGGCGCATGGTGAGCACGTACTCGACCAGCGAGATCAGCACGTGCTTCGTCGACTCCCGGTTCCGGGCGTCACAGGCCACCACCGGCACGTGGGAGGAGATAGCGAGCGCCTCCCGAACGTCCTGCGGGTCGTGGTACTGCATACCGTCGAAGCAGTTGATGGCCACCAGGTACGGCAGCCGCCGGTGCTCGAAGAAGTCGATCGCCGCGAAGCAGTCGGCCAGCCGGCGGGTGTCCACCAGCACGACCGCGCCGATCGCGCCCCGGACCAGTTCATCCCACATGAACCAGAAACGGGTCTGACCCGGCGTACCGAACAGGTACAGGATCAGGTCACGATCGATCGAGATACGACCGAAGTCCATGGCCACCGTGGTCGTCGTCTTCCCCGGCACCTGCCGGGTGTCGTCGACGCCGACCCCGGCGGAGGTCATGATGGCCTCGGTAGTCAGCGGCGTGATCTCCGAGACCGAGCCGACCAGCGTCGTCTTGCCGACGCCGAATCCACCGGCGATAACGATCTTCGCCGACGTCACGCGCCCGCTTGGGGTCTGCGGGCGGTGCGACATGTCAGAGCCTGCGAAGTCCACTCAGCACCCTCTCCAGCAATTCAGTGCCCACCGCGTCGTCCGAGTCGTCCAGGATGGTCGGCTCGTGGACCGCGACCAGGCCGTCCGTCGCCATATCGGCGATGAGCACCCGGGCCACGCCGAGTGGAAGCTGCATTCGCGCCGCGATCTCGGCTAGCGACTGCACGCGTCCGTCACACAGCGCGGCGATGTACTGGTGCTCACGGCCTTGCCCACCGTTGCCAGTGGCAGCGGCCCGACCGCGCACCGTCGTCTCGACAAGCGCTTCCAGCGCGATGTCGAGGCGGGGACGGGTACGACCGCGGGTCACGGCGTATGGACGGACCAATGCGCCCGTCGGCTCGTCACGATCGGCCATGTCGCCGCTCACCTCCTTC
>NZ_JBFBAO010000353.1:0-7320 GCF_040682255.1 Micromonospora sp. NPDC051296
TTGGCCGCTGCCCTCGACGCCGGTCACCCCGCGATCGTGGTGCCGGACCGGCAGATCGTCGGCTACTGGCATCTTCCCGCGCACCTCGACGGCCACGGCGGCCACCAGGTCGTGGCCTATGCGTACACCGACGACGGGGTACGCCTCGACGACCGCAACCTCGGCCCGCTCACCGTCGACCGCGCCCGCCTCGACCGGGCGCGGGCCCGCGTCGGCTCGTACCAGAACTGCCTGTGGGAGATCGAGGGCCCGGGCGATGCGGACCTGGCGGCGGCGGTGGTGGCCGGCATCGGCGACTGCCTCGCCGGGCTCGGTGGTTCCTCGGCGTCGTTCGCCCTGCCGGCCTGGCGCAAGTGGGCGAAGCTGGCCGCCGACGCCAAGGCGGCGAAGGGGTGGCCGAAGGTCTTCGCGGACGGCACCGGCCTGGTCGGCGCGCTGCTGTCGATCTGGGAGGGCGTCGAGCCGGTCGGCGCCACCGGCGGGCACCTGCGCGACCTCTACGCCACCTTCCTCGACCAGGCCGCCGCCCTGCTCCGCGCCCCGGACTTGACCGCATGCGGCGACCGGTTCCGCGACGCGGCAGCGGCGTGGCACCGGGTGGCCGAGACCGCGCTCCCCGCCGACGTACCCGAGTACCAGCAGCTCCGCGAGCTGACCGCGGACCTGGCGGCAGCGGTCGCGCTCGGTGACGAGGGCGACGACCAGCGCTCGGCCGCAGCCGTCGCCCTCTGGGCCACCCGCGCGGAACTCGACCGGCGGCCACCCACCGACCCCGACTTCCCCGCGCTGGCCACCGCGATCGCGTCCGCCTACGAGACCGAGGCAGCCGCTGTCGACGCGCTACGAAAGGCGGCCCGCACCCTCTCCGCCTGACCTCGCCCTGCATCAGCCCCGTCGATCATGGACTTTCCGTCGCGGCAAAAGCCGTGAAGGGGTTATCTCGGCGACCGAAAGTGCAAGATCGACGGGGTGGGTGCGGGGGCGTCAGGGTGGGGTGAGTTCAGCGAAGCGGGTGGTGAGGAAGGTGCGTTCGGCGTCGTTGTCGACGAGTTCCAGCGCTGTTCGGTATGCCTGCGCGGCCTCGGCGGGTCGGTCGAGGCGGTGCAGCAGGTCGGCGCGGATCGCGGGCAGGTAGTGGTAGCCGGCCAGCCGGGGGTCCTGGGCCAGCGCGTCGACCTCGGCGAGCGCCGCGGCGGGCCCGGCCACCATCGACACGGCCACCGCGCGGTTCAGCGCGACGACCGGGGACGGCCAGCGGGTCAGCAGCACGTCGTAGAGCTGGACGATCTGCGGCCAGTCGGTGGCGGCGTAGCTGGGTGCGAGGGCGTGCAGCGAGGCGATGGCGGCCTGGATTGCGTACCGGCCCACCCGACCGGTGCGGAACGCGTCGAGCACCAGGCGGCGGCCCTCGCCGATGGCGACCCGGTCCCAGGCGGAGCGGTCTTGGTCCGCCAGCCGGAGCAGCCGGCCCTCGGCGTCGGTGCGGGTGGCCCGGCGGGCGTCGGTGAGCAGCAGCAGCGCGAGCAGCCCGCGTACCTCCGGCTCGTCGGGCATCAGGGCCAGCAGCATCCGGGTCAGGTGCAGCGCGCGCTCCACCAGGTCGGCGCGGACCAGGTCGGCGCCGGAGGGCGCGGTGTGCCCGGTGGTGTAGAGCAGGTGGACGACGGTGAGTACCGCGTCCAGCCGCTCGGGCAGCTCGGCCGCCTCCGGTACCCGGTACGGGATCCGGGCCGCGGAGATCTTCTTCTTGGCCCGGGTCACCCGGGCCGCCATGGTCGGCTCGGAAACCAGGAAGGCACGGGCGATGTCGCCGGTGCTCACCCCGCAGACCAGGCGCAGCGTGAGCGCGACCTGCGCCTCGCGGGCGATCGCCGGATGGCAGCAGGTGAACACCAGGCGCAGCCGGTCGTCGGGTACGGCGTCCTCGTCGGGTTCGTCCATCTCGGCCTCGTCCGGTTCCACCAGCAAGGGCAGCTTCGAGCGGAACACCTGCTGCCGACGCAGTACGTCGAGGGCCTTGCGCCGGGCGGTGGCGGTGAGCCAGGCACCGGGCTTGTCCGGTACGCCGTCACGCGCCCACGCGCCCAGCGCGGCGACGTACGCCTCCTGGACGCACTCCTCGGCGAGGTCGAAGTCGCCGGCGACGCGCGCCGTCGCGGCGAGCACGAAGGCCCACTCGCGACGGTGCGCCTGCACCACGGCCCGCTCCGCCGCCGCGCCGTGTTCGGCCGCCCCGGCGTGCTCGACCGGGGCGGCGTCTCCGGCCCCGGGGGCGCCGGTCACGGCGGCGGGCTGGCGGTCGCTCACTCGGCGGGTGGCGTGAACAGCGGCCGGACCTCCACCCCGCCGTGGATGGTGGCCGGGTTCAGCTTGGCGATCTTCAGGGCGACGTCCAGGTCGGGTGCCTCCAGGACGTAGAACCCGGCGACGACCTCCTTGGCCTCGATGAACGGGCCGTCGGTGACGATGTCGCCGCGCACCGCCGTGGCCGTGGTGCTCGGTTGCAGCGCGAAGCCCGTGACGATCTGCCCGCCCAACTCCGCCACCTGCGCCGGGTACCGCTCGAGCAGCGCCACGTAGTCGGGCGTGAGGTCCATCGGGTCGGCCGGCGCCGGCGAGTAGACCAGGACTGCGTACTGGGCCATCAGATTCTCCTCGGGTCGTTGTCCATCCTCTGCCGTACCGACGGACCGGACCAGCCGGAATCGACAGCCTCCCGGAATTTTCTGCGCCAGCGGTCGCGGCCCGTGCCGGGCCACCGGCGGCGCGGTCGGTCCGTTGCCGGCTGCCTAGACTGCCCCGGGTGAGCGGAGAACGACGGCCCCTGGCGGCGCGGCCACTGACCGAGCCGCACCCGTCGCGGCTCCCGCCCGAGCACCCCGGGCGGGAGCGGATCCTCGCCGCGCACGCCGCCGCGCTGGCCGCCGGCGAGGCCGGCTACCTGGACCCGGACACCGGGCTGTTCGTGCTCACCGCAGGTTTCCTGGCCCGCCGCGGCACCTGCTGCGGTCGAGGCTGCCGGCACTGCCCGTACGTGAGCTGACGGCGCGTCAGGCGGCGGCGACGAAGACCCGGGAGGCGACCTCGCGGGGCAGTCGGACGCTCTCGCCCGAGCGGTCGATGGCGACGGCGTCGCGCTCCTGCGCCACCGTCACGGTGGCCCCCGGGTCGACGCCGGCCGCGTGCAGCTGCCGAAGCACCTCCGCGTCGGTCTGCACGCTCTCGCAGATCCGCCGGACGACCACCTTGCCGGTCAGGCCGGGGAAGGCCAGGTTGCGCTCGCCCTCGGCCGGCTCCGGCTCTGCCTCTCCGGGCGAGCCCAGCTCCTCCAACCCCGGGATGGGGTTGCCGTAGGGCGAGCGGGTCGGTCGGTTGAGCAGGTCGTAGACCCGCTTCTCGACCGCGTCGCTCATCACGTGCTCCCAGCGGCAGGCCTCCTCGTGGGCCTCTTCGTAGGGCATCCCGATCACGTTGACCAGCAGCAGCTCGGCGAGCCGGTGCTTGCGCATCACCGAGACGGCGGTGCCGCGGCCGAGCGCGGTGAGGCTGAGGTGCCGGTCGCCCTCGACCGTGAGCAGGCCGTCGCGTTCCATCCGGGCGACGGTCTGGCTGACGGTGGGGCCACTCTGGCGCAACCGTTCGGCGATCCGGGCGCGCAGCGGTGGCACGCCCTCCTCCTCGAGTTCGAGGATGGTGCGCAGGTACATTTCGGTCGTATCGACCAGGTCGTGAGACTTCATGGTGTCAGCGGCCCTCCGGTGATCGATGGTACCCTGCCGCACCCCCGGACGGCCGCCGCCGAACCGCGGCACCGGGTCACCGATGGTGTTGACTGGACGCCATGTCCGGTACCGAGGATCTTCTGGTCGAGGCCGGGCGGCTCGCCGCCGAGCTCGACGGGGCCGACCCGCCCACCCTGCTCGACGTCCGCTGGCGACTGGCCGGCCCGCCCGGCCGGGACGACTACGCCGCCGGGCACCTGCCCGGAGCGGTCTTCGTCGACCTGGACACCGCGCTGTGCGGTCCGCCCGGCCCGGCCGGCCGGCACCCGCTGCCCGACCCGGCCGCGTTGCAGGCGGCGCTGCGGGCCGCCGGGGTGCGCGCCGGTCACCCCGTGGTGGTGTACGACGGCGGCGACGGCATGTCCGCGGCCCGCGCCTGGTGGACACTGCGCTGGGCCGGGCACCGGCCGGTCCGGCTGCTGCACGGGGGCTTCCCGGCCTGGCTCGCCGCCGGCCTGCCCACCAGCACCGACGAGCCGACCCCCACCCCCGGTGACGTGGCCGTCCGCCCGGGCGCCCTGCCGGTGCTGGACGCGACGGCGGCCGCCCGGTTGGCGGCGGCCGGCGACGGCGTCCTGCTCGACGTCCGGGCCGCGCCCCGCTACCGGGGCGAACACGAGCCGATCGACCCGGTGGCCGGGCACGTCCCCGGCGCGGTGAACCTGCCGGCGCCCGAGTACGTCACCGACGGCCGTTTCCCGGCCGCCGAGGCGCTGCGGGACCGGTTCGGCGCCGCCGGGGTGGCCGCCGACGCACCCGTCGGGGCGTACTGCGGCTCAGGGGTGACCGCCGCGCAGGCGGTGCTCGCGCTGCACCTGGCCGGCCGGCCGGACGCCGCGCTCTACGTCGGCTCGTGGAGCAACTGGGTGGCCGACCCGGACCGGCCGGTGGCCACCGCCCCGCCACCCGACGCCTGACCGGTACGCGCACCGGCCGCGCGGCGGGCCCCGTGCGACGATGGGCAGATGTCCGACGACACGGTGGTGGTGTGGGACGAGTCGCTGCTCGCCTACAACATGGGTGACCACCCGCTGGACCCGGTGCGGGTGGAGCTGACCATCGCGCTCGCCCGGGAACTCGGCATCCTGCAACGACCGGGGGTGCGGCTGGTCAAGCCGGAGCCGGCCGACGACGCGCTGCTGACCCGGGTGCATGCCCCGCGCTACCTGGACGCGGTCCGGATCGCCCCGCGCGACCCGCTCTTCGCCGGCTTCGGCCTGGGCACCTCGGACAATCCCGTCTTCGACGGGATGCACGAGTCGAGCGCGCTGGTCGCCGGGGCGTCCGTGGCCGCCGCCGAGGCGGTGTGGCACGGCGAGGCCCGCCGCGCCGTGAACGTGGCCGGCGGCCTGCACCACGCCATGCCGGCCCGGGCCGCCGGCTTCTGCGTCTACAACGACCCCGCGGTGGCCATCGCCCGGCTGCTCGACCTCGGCGCGGAGCGGATCGCGTACGTCGACGTCGACGTGCACCACGGCGACGGGGTGCAGCAGATCTTCTGGAACGACCCGCGGGTGCTGACCGTCAGCCTGCACGAGACCCCCCTGGCCCTGTTCCCGGGCACCGGGTTCCCCGACGAGACCGGCGGCCCGGACGCCGTGGGCAGCGCGGTCAACGTGCCGCTGCCACCGGGTGTCGCGGACGCCGGCTGGCAGCGCGCCTTCCACGCGATCGTGCCGTCGGTGCTGCGTGCGTTCCGCCCGCAGATCCTGTTCACCCAGTGCGGAGCGGACGCCCACCGTGTCGACCCGCTCGCCGACCTGCACCTCTCCGTCGACGGGCAGCGCGCCACCTATCTGGCCTTTCGGGCGCTCGCCGACGAGCTGTGCGACGGCCGCTGGGTGGCCACCGGCGGCGGCGGGTACGCCCTGGTCGAGGTGGTGCCCCGGGCCTGGACGCACCTGCTGGCGGTGGCCACCGGTGCGCCGCTGGACCCGGCCACGCTGACCCCGCCGGCCTGGCGGGAACTGGCCGCGGCCCGCCGGCCCGGCCACGACGTGCCGCTGCGGATGACCGACGACGTCGACCCGGGGTACGAGCCCTGGCAGCCCACCGGCGAGCCGGACCCGGTGGACCGGGCGATCGCCGCGACCCGCAAGGCGGTCTTCCCGCTGTTCGGCCTCGACCCGCACGATCCACGCGACTGACTGCGCCGGCCGGGGGAGGGCCGCCCGAGGTGACCACAGCCGAACAAGCCGTGGACGTGCTGCTCAGCGACGGCAGCACGGTCCAGTTGCGACCGATCCGCCCGTCGGACGGGCCGTCGATCGTGGCCATGCACTCCCGGTTCTCCGAACGAACCCGTTACCTGCGCTACTTCTCGCCGTACCCGCGCATCCCGGAGCGGGATCTGCACCGCTTCGTCAACGTCGACCACCGTGACCGGGAGGCGTTCGTGGTGCTGGCCGGCGACCAGATCGTCGCCGTCGGCCGGTACGAGCGGCTCGGCCCACAGTCGCCCGACGCCGAGGTCGCCTTCGTGGTGGAGGACGCCTACCAGGGCCGGGGCATCGGCTCGGTGCTGATGGAGCACCTCGCCGACGCCGCCCGGCGGGTCGGGATCGTCAACTTCGTGGCCGAGGTGCTCCCGGCCAACGGCCAGATGCTGCGGGTCTTCGCCGACTTCGGGTACCAGATCCAGCGTCAGTTCGCCGACGGCGTGGTGCACCTCAGCTTCCCGATCGCACCCACCGAGGCGACCCTGGAGGTGCAGCGCGGCCGGGAGCACCGTACCGAGTCCCGTTCCATCGCCCGGCTGCTCGCCCCGCGCGGCGTCGCCGTCTACGGCGCCAGCGCCACCGGCCAGGGCGTCGGCGCGGCGGTGCTCGGGCACCTGCGCGACGGCGGGTTCACCGGGGTGGTGGTGCCGGTGCATCCCACCGCCGCCCGGGTCGCCGGCCTGCCCGCGTACCCGTCGGCGGCCGACGCCGGGCTGCCGGTCGACCTGGCAGTGGTGGCGGTGCCGCCGCCCTCGGCCCCCGAGGTGGTCGCCGACGCCGCCGCGGCCGGGGTGCACGGCCTGGTCGTCATCTCCGCCGGCTTCGCCGAGGCCGGCGTCGAAGGCGCCGCCGCGCAGCGCGCGCTGGTCCGTGCGGCGCACGCCGCGGGTATGCGGGTGATCGGCCCGAACTGCCTGGGGGTGGCGAACACCGACCCGACCGTACGCCTCAACGCCACCCTCGCCCCCCGCCTACCGGTGCCCGGACGGGTCGGCATCTTCAGCCAGTCGGGCGCGTTCGGCGTGGCGCTGCTGGCCGAGGCGGACCGGCGGGGGCTGGGCCTGTCCAGCTTCGTCTCGGCCGGCAACCGGGCCGACGTCTCCGGCAACGACCTGTTGCAGTACTGGCAGGACGACCCGGCGACCGACGTGATCATGTTGTACTTGGAGACCTTCGGCAACCCGCGCAAGTTCGCCCGGCTGGCCCGGCGCATCGGCCGGGACAAGCCGGTGGTGGCGCTGGCCTCCCCGGCCCGCCCGCCCGGGGTGGGCGACTCCGTCGGCCCGGACGAGACGGCGGTGAGCGCGCTGTTCACCCAG
>NZ_JBFBAO010000354.1:0-7251 GCF_040682255.1 Micromonospora sp. NPDC051296
CCAGCCCGTCCTGGTAGATCTTGGCCATGACCTCCAGCGCCTGGCGGAACTCCGGGGTCTCGTACTTGAACTCGGGCGTCCCGTCGGACTTCAGCCGCCACCCGCCCTTGGAGCCGGGCACCTTGTGGTACATCTGGATCATCGCGAAGACGTCGTCGAACGCCCACACCTTCCGGGCCGGGTCGGTGACCTCCTTGGCAATGGTAAGCATTTCCTCGAGCGACTTCGGGGCGGCCAGGCCGCGCGCGTCCAGCAGATCCTGGCGGGTGAACATCGCCCACGGGAACGGCCCGTCGGTGGGGTTCGGCACGGCCGCCAGGCGCCCGCTCCAGATCGCGTTGCGCCAGGCACCGGTCGGGAACGTGGCCAGCATCGGGTACGCGTTGACCGCATCGCCCTTGAGGTAGTCGGTCAGGTCCTCGAAGAGCGCGCCGATCGCCTCGGAGAAGCGCGGGATCTTCTCCACCTCCCAGCCCGGCACGCAGAGCAGCTCGGGCACGTCCCGGGCGCCGAGCATGGCGTTCAGCTTGTCGGCGTACGTGTTGCCGTCCTGGATGGTGAAGTTGACCGGGGTGCCCAGCTCGGCGTTCACCGCCTGGAGGTAGGCGCTCTGACCGATCCCGGGCGGCGCCGGACCCCACGCCGGGGTCATCGCGGTGATCTCCTTGCCGCTCGTGCCGGGCTTCTCGGTGATCGCGTCGACCAGCGTGCTCGGGTATCTGGTGTACCCATCCGGCACCGGGCGGGTGCCGATGACGTCGGGACTGATGCTCAGGTCCAGGTTCTTGTGCGTCGGCAGGAGGTCGGCGAAGGCGTCCAGGTTCTGCGCGGCGCCGGTGCCGGCCGGCTTTTCGGAGCACCCGGCGAGCAGGGGGCCGCCGGCGGCGGCTGCCGCGCCGAGGCCCACCAGGCCGAGGAAGTTGCGGCGCGAGGCTCTCGCGCCGGGGATCTGACGTGTCATCGGTCTCCCTTCGAGAAGGGGCTGTGTCGCGCAAACACGCGCGCTAGAGTGAGATTTCGTCGGGATATTAAACAAACTAATAGACGGTCGTAGGCCCCCACAAGAGGGCTGGGGACGGCAGCATCCGGAGGACGACCATTGAGGAGGTTCGACGCCGGCCTTGGCCGGACCCGCGACCGCCGACCAGATCGTCAGTGGCACCGCGGGTGCGACCTGGCAGTGACAAGATCGCCTGGAGCTGAGGGCAGCAAGATCTGCCGGCTACTGAGGTGGGCGGCGCGGGGTGCCGCAACTGGCGCGGGCCAGGGCGCCGATCGACCGTCTTCCGCTGTGCGGGGCGGGGCAAGTGGTGCTGTTGCGGGGGGCCGCCGGCAGGTCGCGCCCCGCACCTGGACGCGACCTGCCGGCGGGGCTTACCTGGTGAAGGAGTCCACCTGGGCAGAGGGAATCATCTGGTGGAGGGGCGCCGGGTGAGGGCGAAGCCGAACACGCCGGCCACCGCGGCCAGCACGCCGCCGGCCGTGGTCCAGATCCACCGGGAGCCGGCCTCGGGCAGCCAGCCGGTGAGGTTGAGGTTCCAGCCGCCGTCGTCCTCGTCCTCCGGTGCGACCGTCGGCACCGAGTCCAGCACCTCGCCGGCGTTGGTGGGGGGCACCAGCGGTGCCTCCAGCTTGCCGTCGTCGGGCGAGGTGTCGGCGTCGCCGGTCGCGGAGATCAGCAGATCGACGTCGATCGGCAGACCGAGGTCGGTTTCGGGTACGTCGACCACCGCCAGCCGGACGTAGTACGTGCCGGGCAGCGGGTCGGCGGACCACGGTTCGGCCCAGGGCCGGACCCGCCGCAGGGTGCAGCCGATGGCCACCGTGGTCGCCGAGGCGTCGGCGGTCGGCGTCTGCGCGCCGGCCGTGCACGCCTGCCGGCGGCGCAGCCCGTCGAAGACCTCCACGGTCCAGGTCGACCGGCCGTTGCTGCGGTTCTTGGCGAGGGAGACCGTCGCGCTGATCTCGTGGGTCTCGCCGGGGGCGGCCGGGAACGACCAGTAGAGGTATTCGCCGGTCGACGCGCCGACCCGGACCGGCTGGCCGGCGGCGACCGGGGTGGCGCTCAGGAACGAGGTGCCGGCCTTGGTCACGGTGGTGGCACCGGGAGAGGGGGTGAGGGTGGGCGCGGCCATCGCCACGGCCGGGGCCAGGACGACGCCGGCGGCCAGCAGCGCGGCCGCGGTTGCCGAGCGGGTACGCATCCTCAGTTCTCCCTCCAGGTGGCCACCCACCAGCGGGTGAGCAGGCCGGTGACGAGCCCGGTGAGCAGGCCTGCCAGGGTCAGCAGGAGCAGCAGTACCCAGCCCCGACCCAGGTCCGGCCCGTCCGGGGCGGGGGACGCGGCGACCACGTCGACGGTCAGCTCGACCGGCATGCCGGGGTTCTTCTCGGTGCCTGCCTTGGGCGAGAACATGTTGCTGACCACCAGGCAGACGGTGGTCACCTCCGGCGTCGGGGTGGTTTGCGGGGTCGGCTCGGCACCCTCGGTGTCGTCGACGTCCCCGCTGGCCGACCAGCGTAGGCCGGCCGAGATCACATCGGTGCGTCCGCTGCCCGCGTCCACGCCGCGGACCAACTCGCGGCCGTCCGACGCGGTGGCCCGCAGCAGTACGCCGTAGTCAGGGTTGACCGGTCGGTCGAGCGCCACGCTGACCGAGGCGCGCAGCTCCTGCCCCGGCTGGACCGGCACCCGGTACCAGCGGTGCTCGGAGAAGGTCTCCCGGTCGGTGTAGACGCCGGAGGCAAGCAGCGGCGCACCCTGGCACACGTCCGTCCCGTCGACCTTCGCCGGCGTGGTGGCGTACGTGTCGCGGGCCCGGTCCACCAGTTGCTTGAGCCGGTCGGTGAGGTCCTCGGCGCTCGTCGCGGCCGTGTACGTCCCGCCGGTGGCGGCGGCGATGCATAGCAGTTGCCGCCGTACCTTCTCGTCGGGGGCCAGGCCGAGGGTGTCCACCACCAGCGTGGTGCCCTGAGCCGCCAGTTCCCGGGCCACCTGGCACGGGTCCGGCGGGGCGCAGGTGTCCTCGCCGTCGGTGATCAGCACGATCCGCCGGGCGGTGGTGCCGGTGCCCAGGTCCTCTGCGGCCTCGCGCAGGGCCAGACCGACGGGGGTGAATCCGGTCGGGCGCAGGCTTGCCACCGCCGCCTTGGCCTGGGCGCGGTCCACCGGGCCGACCGGCACGATCTGCTGGGTGTCCAGGCAGCCCTGCTGCTTGTCCTTGCCCTTGTAGGTGGCGCCGAGCACCCGGATGCCCAGCTGGGTCTCATCGGGCAGGGCGTCCACCACCTCGCCGAACGCCTGCTGGGCCACCGAGATCCGGCTGCGCCCGTCGATGTCGGTGGCCCGCATCGAACCGCTCACGTCCAGCACCAGCTGGACACGGGGCGGCTCGCTGACAGGTTCTGCCTTTTCGTCGGCCGATGCCGGCGCCGGGCCGGCCAGCGTGGTCGCCGCCAGCAGCCCGAGCAGGACGGCTGGCGACCATCTCTTGTTGATCACCGGGCGGAGTGTAGCGATGTCCATTAAGGACAAAAACTCCGGTCACCCGGCTGCGCCGGCTGGCTCTGGAGCTACGGTTTCCAGGAGCCGGCGGTCTCGAAGAGGTGCCGGTACTCCAGAACGCCCTTGGTGTCGGCCACGTCGAAGACGACCGTGCCGGCCCGCTTGCTGCCCGCCCGCAGGTTGTTGCCCGAGCCGAGCGGATCCCCGCAGCCGGACAGCGCGCCGACCAGCCCGTTGACCGTGGTGCCGTCGTCGGCCACCCACTCGAAGTAGAACGGGTTGATCGAACCGGTGCCCTTGGTCACCGTGGACGTCACGTCGGCGATCAGGTAGCGGCCCTTCTGCGGTTTCGGCGCGAACGAACTACAGCCCTCGGTGACGGTGCGGAACTTCGCCACGGTGATCTCGATGGTGCCGTCGTTGTCGGTCAGGACCAGGGTGTCTCCCGGCCGCATGTTGAACGTCTCGCCGACGTTGGCCGGCGCGGGCGGGCCGGATTCGGTGGGCGCGCTGCTCGGCGGTTCCGGCAGGGCGCGGGTGACCGCCGGGGTGGGTAGCGACTCGGACGCCTCTTCGGCGGCCCGGTTCGCGCCCGCGATGAGCGCGACGATGCCACCGACGCAACAGAGCAGCGCCAGGACGACCACCACGATCACGACGATCAAGATGGTCTTGTTGCTCTTGGCGCCGCTCGGGGCGACCGGCTGCGCACCGGGCGGATATCCGTACCCGCCGGGCGGGTAAGCGCCGCTCGGCGGGTGCGGGCCGCTCGGCGGGTAGGGGCCGGCTGCCTGGTAGGGGGCGCCCGGCGGGTACGGCGCACCCGAGGTGGGCGGCTGCGGGGCACCGGAGACCGGAGCCCACGGCTCACCGGACATCGGCGGCTGAGCGGTGCCGGGGGGTTGCGGTGCGGCCCACGGGCCGGCGGCCTCGGGCTGCTGCGGTGCGGCCCACGTTCCGTCCGGTGCCGGGCCGGGCGTCGGCCCGACCGGGGGCAGCGGCGCCCAGGGGTCGCTCGGCTGCTGCTCCGGGTTCGGCCGGTAGGGGTCCTGCGGCCCGTCTGGGGGCTGGGGGTGGCTCACCGTACTCCTCGGGCACCTGATCGCGGACGCGGTTCGCCTGACGCTACCGCGCGCCGGCAACCCCACGCGGCGGCCGGCTCAGCGCGGCGCCAGCGTGGCGGCGGTGCGGACGAGGTCCACGTCCAGCGCGAACCGGCCGGTGATCATCGCGGGTGGGTGGGCGACCGTGGCGGCGTCGATCCGGGCCGGCGCGATCCGGGCGGTGAACGTCCCGGCGTCGGGGTCGAGCTCCACCAGCGCGTCGTGGAAGTCCAGCCAGGTGCCGACGAGCGGGTGCCAGATCTTGTACACGGTCTCCTTGGCGCTGAACACCACCGCCGGCCAGGAGATGCCCGGGGGCAGCCGGCCGCACCGTTCCTCCTCCTCCGGCAGGCAGATCAGGCGGCGTACCCCCGGGCTCAGCTCCTTGTGCCGCTCGGCGTCCATGCCGACCGACCGGATCTCGCTGTCGCGGGCGACGGCGGCGGCGCAGTAGCCGCGGGTGTGCGTGATGGTGCCGACCAGCCCCGGCGGCCAGACCGGCGACCGGTCGGCGGCGGCCGGAATGGCGACCGGCGGCAGGCCCAGCGCGGCCATGGCACGGCGGGCGCACGCCCGACCCGCGGTGAAGTCGCGGCGCCGGCTGGCCACCGCGCGGTCGCCGAGGCAGGCCGCCTCCGCGGCGTGCAGCTGGCCGACCCAGTCGTCCGGATCGGCCACCGCCACCGCGACGGCCGGCGGCAGCAGGTCACGCATCTTGGGCTCCGCAGGGGCGGGTCCGGCGGTCCGGTCTCGTGGCGTCCGCCGGTGGCGAGGAGCGGTCCGGGTGCGCGTGCGCGCGGCGAGTCGCGGTGGCCATGGTTGGTGAACGTAGCGCAACCGTGTAACACAGGACCGTACTCGGACGCTTTGTGTTCGGCACGGGGGGTGACGTGTGGCCGACGGCGGGTGTTCATCCGCCGTCCAGGGTGAGGCGGAAGGGAGCGCGATGACGGGTGTTGCGGATCGCTCGGATGTCATGGTGGCCGAGGCCGGCGGGAACGCGCCGGTGGCGCGGGAACACGCCCCGGTGACACCCGACTGGACGTGCGGCACCTGTGGCGCCGACTGGCCCTGCGAGCCGAAACGCGACCGGCTGCTGACCGAGTACGGCGAGGACCGGGCGATGCTCAGCGTCTACCTGGGCGCCTGCCTGGCCGCCGCCGCCGAGGACCTGCACGCCCCCGGGGCGACCTCGCTGCGGAACCGGTTCTTCGGCTGGCTGCCCCGCCGCCCGAAATGAGCCCGAGCGGCGGCCAGGCTGATCGACACTCTGCGACGGTGTGACACCGGCTCGTGTTCCGGCGCTGATCAGGCATCGCCCCCTACGACGGTCATCCATTCTCGACTGCCTCGGGGCGAGCATCGATCGGGGGGAAGGAGAGTGCGATGACCGATGCTGCGGAATCCTCGCCGTCCATGGCGGAGGCACACGCGCCGTCGACTCCGGACTGGACCTGTGGGACCTGCGGCGCAGAGTGGCCGTGCGAGGCGAAGCGTGCCAGCCTGCTGAAGGAGTACCAGCTCGATCGCGCCACGTTGGCCGTCTACCTGGGCGCCTGCCTCGCCGCCGCCACCCTGGACCTGCCCGCGCCGGCCGGTAGGTCGCTCCAGGAGCGGTTCATGGGGTGGCTGCCCCGGCAGCGCAGATCCGGCTGACCGTGCCCCCGCCGTCGGCGGCGACGCCCCGTTCGAAGCGTCGCCGCCGACGTCACCGTCCCGCCGTCATCCGGTTCCGACGTGGCGGCATCGGTTCCGGTACGTGGGCCGGCCGGGTCGCCACCGGCTGCGCTTTCGGCCGGGCCGGCCAGGGAACGAGCCGGGGCCTCCGCTGGGCGCTGATGTCCTCGATCCAGCCGAGCAGCAGCACGGCCGCGCCGAGGATCACCAGGGCAATCGCGAGGTAGCCGAGCGTCCCGAGCTGCCAGGTGCCGAACATGTCCCCGGCGACGAAGCAGACCGTGATCGCCGCGTTGTGCCACAGGTAGATCGTCAGCGCGCGGCTGTTCACCGCGGTGACCAGCCCGTCGAGTGGTCGTACCCGGGACAGCCAGGTCATCCGCGGGGCCATCCGCAGCAGCAGCAACGCGAAGCCGAGCGAGTAGAGCGCCTGGGCGACCGGGATCTCGTTGAGGTCGAGCCCGGCCTCGGGGTGCGTCCAGACCCAGGCTGCCGCGGCCGCCATGCAGAGGCCGGCCAGCGGCACCAGGGTCGCCCACCCGATCCGGCGCAGGTGGCCGTCCCGGTGGGCGAAGCCCACCAGCCAACAGGCGCCGAAGGTGGCCACGTCGACGGCGACGGAGTCGACCACGGCGCGCCCGAGCGACGGCGCCGCGATCTGCAGGGTCACCACGACGCTGAGCGGAAGGAGCACGGTCGGCAACGGCCAGCGGCGGTAGAGCGCGAGTAGCACCGGGGAGAGCAGCACCAGCCAGAGGAACGTGACCAGGTACCACAGCACGCCGGTGACGTCACCGGCCCATTCGCTGCCCGGCGGTTGGGCGAGCGGAACCACCCAGGTCAGGAACGCCGGCCAGGCCGGGCGGTCGGACCAGCCGTGCCAGATCATCGTCGGTACGAGCAGCAGCCCCATCGCCCAGAGTGCGGGCAGGAGCCGCCGGAGACGGGCGTTCAGCGCACCAGCCG
>NZ_JBFBAO010000355.1:0-7235 GCF_040682255.1 Micromonospora sp. NPDC051296
GCGGCCGGCGGGTCGTGGATGGACGGGTTGACCCTGAACGACATCACCTACCTGATCGCCACGGTCGGTGTGCTCGGCGCGCTGTTGGTCGGCGCGGGCATCTTCGGGATCCTGCGGTCGCGCAAGCGGCCGGCGCCGGCCGGCAAGGACCGCGACGGTGACGACGACGGCCCCGGGTCGGGCGGTAAGGACGACGGGTTCGGCTCGTCGCAGGACCGCCCCGGGGGCGGGGTGTATGGCGGTGCGCAGGCTGGCGGCGTCTACGGCGGGTCGCCGAACGGTGAGGGGCCCGGCGGGGCGCGACCGGGACCGGTGTACGGGGGCCGGTCGGGCGGCGGCGGGAACAATGGCTACCCGGGCCAGGGTGGCGGCGGGAACGGTGCCCGCCCGGGCCAGGGCGGCGGTGGCGTCTACGGCGGCGGTGGCCGGCCCGGCGGCGAGGGCGCCCCGGTCTACGGGCGGCCCGGTGGTGGCCGGCCGACGGGCGGCGGGCACGCCGGCGGTGGGGGTGGCGGTGTTTACGGCGGCGGTGGTGGTGGCCGTGCCGGGGGACCGCCCGGTGGCGGCGGAGGCCGCGCCGAGCCGCCACGGCGGGGTGGGCCGCCCGAGCCCGATTACCGGGGCCGGCGTTCCGGTCGTTACCGGGAGGACGGCACCGAGCCGTACGGCCAGGCGCCCGGCGGCAACTACGGCTACCGGGGCGACCGGTACTGACCGGGGGTCAGCACCGGTCGTGATCCGGGGTCAGATCCGGCGCAGTACGGCGACGACCCGGCCCATGATGGTGGCGTCGTCGCCGGGGATCGGGTCGAAGGCCGGGTTCTGCGGCATCAGCCAGACGTGACCGTCCCGCCGGCGGTAGGTCTTCACGGTCGCCTCGCCGTCGAGCATGGCGGCGACGATCTCGCCGGAGTCGGCGGTCGGCTGCTGCCGGACTACCACCCAGTCGCCGTCGCAGATCGCCGCGTCGAGCATCGAGTCGCCCTTGACCTGGAGCATGAACACCTCGCCCTCACCGACCAGCTCGCGGGGCAGCGGGAAGACGTCCTCCATCGACTGCTCGGCGAGGATCGGCCCACCGGCGGCGATGCGGCCGAGCATCGGCACGTACGCGGGCGTGGGGCGCTGCGAGCGGGTCAGCTCGTCGTCGACGTCGCTGGGGGAGCGGACGTCCACCGCCCGGGGCCGGTTCGGGTCGCGCCGCAGGAAGCCCTTCTTCTCCAGCTCCTTGAGCTGGTAGGCGACGCTGGACGGGGAGACCAGACCGACCGCCTCGCCGATCTCGCGCACGCTCGGCGGGTAGCCGTGCCGCTCCACCCAGGTCCGGATGAAGTCGAGGATGCGCCGCTGGCGGGCGGTCAGGTCGACCGCCGCCGGATCGGGGAAGGAGCTGACCACCGGGGTCACGGGGCGCACGGCGGGCTGCCCGGCCCGGGTGCGGGTGACGCTTCGGCGTCGGGCGGCCGGTGGGCCCGCCTCGGTGCTCTGCTGCGGGCTCTGCGGCCGGTTGGCCCGGTCCTCGGTCACGTCCGTCCTCCCTGGTCGGCGCTGGGTGCCTTGGCGGCTCGTGGTGCGCGCGGTGGTCTACCGGCCGGTGGGGCGACCATGGTCACCTCCGGCTGTTGATGACCGTATAGGTGAGATCGGTCATTTTCAAACATCTGTACGACATCTCTCCGCGTGTCGGCGCGAAAAACCGCGACAGTCGTACGCCCGTTCTGATAAATGGTACGTCGGGTCGAACGGGTGTTCGACCCCGTCCGGATCGGCGGAGATCCCGTCCGGCCGGGCGGTAACCGGCGCCACCGGTCCGCGTTGGGCTCTCGGGTTGCGCCGGAAGGGGGGAGCGGGTGGGCTGTCGGGTGACGCGCCGGACACGCCGGCCAACTTGACCGCGGATCGTCGGCGGCATACGGTCGACCCCTAGATGTAGTAGTCACACGGGCGTAAGTCGCCTATAGGTTGGGTTCGACTACCGACCGCACTTCGATACCGCTGACCCGGCGGCCATCCTGCGGGGATGGTTCCGCTGTCCTGAGGCGTGCCCGGATGCGGCCGAAGTGTACCCATGGTCGATCAAGGAGGTCGGGCGATGCGGTGTCCGTACTGCCGGCACGCCGACTCCCGCGTGGTCGACTCGCGGGAGGCCGACGACGGCCAGCTGATCCGTCGGCGGCGGGCCTGCCCGGAGTGTGGCAAACGGTTCACCACCGTCGAGGAGGCGGTGCTCGCCGTCGTCAAACGCAGCGGGGTGACCGAGCCGTTCAGCCGTACGAAGATCATCGGCGGGGTGCGCAAGGCGTGCCAGGGCCGGCCGGTTGACGAAGACTCGATCGCGCTGCTGGCGCAGCGGGTCGAGGAGACCATCCGGGCCAAGGGGGCCGCCGAGATCCCCAGCCACGAGGTGGGGCTGGCCATCCTGGGTCCCCTACGGGACCTGGACGAGGTCGCCTACCTGCGGTTCGCCAGCGTCTACCGATCGTTCGACTCGCTCGCCGACTTCGAGCGGGAGATCGAGACGCTGCGGGCCGCCGCGCGCGCCCGGGAGGGCGCCGGGGTCGAGGCGGCCAGCGCCGCCGGCCCCGCGCAGTGAACTTTTCTTCGAGCAGTAGTGACAGTCGGATCGCGCGGGGGGCCCGCGTGGACGAGGGGGCGGATGAGATGCCGGGGGACGGTGTGACAACAAGCAGGTCACGGAGCAAGGCGGGCGCGGGCCTGAAGGTGGAGCGGGTCTGGACCACCGAGGGGGTGCACCCGTACGACGAGGTCGTGTGGGAGCGCCGCGACGTCGTGATGACCAACTGGCGGGACGGCTCGATCAACTTCGAGCAGCGCGGCGTGGAGTTCCCGCAGAGCTGGAGCGTCAACGCGGCCAACATCGTGACCACCAAGTACTTCCGGGGCGCGGTGGGCACCCCGGAGCGGGAGTGGTCGCTCAAGCAGTTGATCGACCGGGTGGTCACCACCTACCGCACCGCTGGTGAGGAGTACGGCTACTTCGCCAACCCGGCCGACGCCGAGGTCTTCGCCCACGAGCTGACCTGGATGCTGCTGCACCAGGTGTTCAGCTTCAACTCGCCGGTCTGGTTCAACGTCGGTACGTCGTCGCCGCAGCAGGTCAGCGCCTGCTTCATCCTCGCCGTCGACGACTCGATGGACTCCATCCTCGACTGGTACAAGGAGGAGGGGCTGATCTTCCAGGGCGGCTCCGGCTCCGGCGCCAACCTGTCCCGGATCCGCTCCTCCAAGGAGCTGCTCTCCTCCGGCGGCACTGCCTCCGGCCCGGTCAGCTTCATGCGCGGCGCGGACGCCTCCGCCGGCACCATCAAGTCCGGTGGCGCCACCCGGCGTGCGGCCAAGATGGTCATCCTCGACGTGGACCACCCGGACATCGAGGAGTTCGTGGTCACCAAGGCGCGCGAGGAGGACAAGATCCGCGCGCTGCGCGACGCCGGCTTCGACATGGACCTCGGCGGCGCCGACATCGTCAGCGTGCAGTACCAGAACGCCAACAACTCGGTCCGGGTCTCCGACGAATTCATGACCGCGGTGGAGAACGGCGGCGGCTTCGACCTGCGCGGCCGGCTCGACGGGCAGACCATCGAGACCGTCGACGCGAAGCAGCTGTTCCGCACCATCTCCCAGGCCGCCTGGGAGTGCGCCGACCCCGGCCTGCAATACGACGACACCATCAACGACTGGCACACCTGCCCGGAGACCGGCCGGATCACCGCGTCGAACCCGTGCTCGGAGTACCTGCACCTGGACAACTCCTCGTGCAACCTGGCCTCGCTGAACCTGATGAAGTTCCTCCGCGCCGACGGGGGCTTCGAGGTGGAGAAGTTCGTCAAGAGCGTCGAGCTGGTCATCACCGCGATGGACATCTCGATCTGCTTCGCCGACTTCCCGACCGAGAAGATCGGCGAGACCACCCGTGCGTATCGGCAGCTCGGCATCGGGTACGCCAACCTCGGCGCCCTGCTGATGGCCTCCGGCCTGCCGTACGACTCGGACCAGGGGCGCTCGGTCGCCGCCGCGATCACCTCGCTGATGACCGGCACGGCGTACCGCCGCTCCGCCGAGCTGGCCGGCATCGTCGGCGCGTACGACGGCTACGCCCGCAACGCCGAGCCGCACAAGCGGGTCATGCGCAAGCACGCCGCCGCGAACGACCAGATCAAGCCCACCGGCACGGTGGCCACCGCCGTGGTCCGCGAGGCGACGAAGCAGTGGACCCAGGGCAACAAGATCGGTGAGAAGAACGGCTGGCGCAACTCGCAGGCCAGCGTGCTCGCGCCGACCGGCACCATCGGCCTGATGATGGACTGCGACACCACCGGCGTCGAGCCGGACCTGGCGCTGGTCAAGTTCAAGAAGCTGGTCGGCGGCGGCTCGATGCAGATCGTCAACCAGACCGTGCCGCGCGCCCTGCGCAGCCTCGGCTACCCCGAGGAGCAGGTCGAGGCGATCGTCGAGCACATCGCCGACCACGGCCACGTGGTGGACGCCCCCGGCCTCAAGCCGGAGCACTACCCGGTCTTCGACTGCGCCATGGGCGAGCGGTCCATCGCGCCGATGGGCCACGTCCGGATGATGGCGGCGGTCCAGCCGTTCATCTCCGGCGCCATCTCCAAGACGGTCAACATGCCGGAGCAGGCCACCGTCGAGGACGTCGAGAAGATCTACTTCGAGGGCTGGAAGTTCGGCCTCAAGGCGTTGGCGATCTACCGGGACAACTGCAAGGTCGGCCAGCCGCTCTCGGCGGCGAAGAAGAAGACCGCCGAGCCGGAGGCGACCACCACGGCCGTCGAGCCGGTGGTGGAGAAGGTCGTCGAGTACCGCCCGGTGCGCAAGCGGCTGCCGAAGAAGCGCCCGTCGGAGACCATCTCCTTCTCGGTCGGCGGCGCCGAGGGCTACCTCACCGCCTCGTCCTACCCGGACGACGGCCTCGGCGAGGTCTTCCTCAAGATGTCGAAGCAGGGCTCCACCCTGGCCGGCGTGATGGACGCCTTCTCGGTGGCCATCTCCATCGGCCTGCAGTACGGCGTCCCGCTGGAGACGTACGTCAGCAAGTTCACCAACATGCGCTTCGAGCCGGCCGGCATGACCGACGACCCGGACGTGCGGATGGCCGCCTCGGTGATGGACTACATCTTCCGTCGCCTGGCGCTGGACTTCCTGCCCTACGAGCGCCGTGCCGAGCTGGGCATCTTCACCGCCAAGGAGCGGGCCGCCCAGCTCCAGGCCGAGGCCGAGGCCGAGGCGAACGCCGCGGACCTCACCGCGATGGCCTCCTCCGCCCCGGTGGAGATCAGGCCGGAGGAGCCGAAGGTCGGCGCGGTCGTCCAGCCGGCCCTTGAGCTGGCCGACGTCGCCGCCGTCAAGCCGGCGCCGTCCGTCGGTTCCAGCACCGAACTGCTGGAGGCCGTGATCGGCAAGGGCGCCGACGCGCCGCTCTGCTTCACCTGCGGTACGAAGATGCGCCCGGCCGGTAGCTGCTACGTCTGCGAAGGCTGCGGCTCCACCAGCGGCTGCAGCTGATTCACGAGTACGCGACGAGCCCCGGGCGGATCACCGCCCGGGGCTCGTCCCGTCCGGCGCAGCCCTCGAACTGGATCTTGGGGTGGCTTGCCGCCTTCATGCTTCGGACAGACCTGCGCCTTTCGTGGCGGTTGCGGTGGCCATGCCTGAGCCCCGGCTCAGGTGGTTCTGTAGCTCGGCGGCGAAGGCGTCCAGTCGGGACTCGGGGATGCGCTGGTCGGGCGGGGCGTCGAGGTAGGCAAAGACGCGCGGGCCTCGCCGGTCGTGGGGGATGTCGGGCATGCGCGGTACCACGTGGAAGTGGACGTGCCCGAACCCGTCGCGCTCGGCGTACTGCATGACGTAGGTCTTCACGCAGCCGGTGACGATGGCCAGCGCCCGGGACAGCTGAACCTGCCAGGTGCCGAGGCTCGCCGCCTCGACGTCGGTCAATTCGGCGATCGAGGTGACGTGCCGCCGCGGGACGAGTATCAGCCAGCCGGCCACCGTACTGTCGAACGCGTGCGCCACCCGCCAGTGCGCGTCGGCGGCAACGCGTTCGCGCGGCGGGAGACTGTTGAACTGGTCGTTGTTACGGCATACGTAGCAGTCCATGCCCGCAACGTAGCGGCCGACGCCCGGAGCGTAGGTGCGGCGACTCAGGGGCTGTGGTGGGAACGATCGCGAGGTCGCTACTGGTCCTCGTCGCCGTCAGTCGGGCGGGGCGGGGCGGTTGTGACGGGCCCACTCGTCCACCTCGTCCGCGTCCCAGATGGTTGTCCCGATCAAGCGGGCGATCGGCTCAGGGAAGCCGGGCCTGCGGGTGATCTGGTGTACCCGCTGTCTTGACACGCCGAACAGTGGGTCTGCGGTGGCTGCGGCGGGCCGTGGCCCTGCCGCACCCGGCGCACCGAGTTGCGGGCCGAGTACGAGGAGATCTTGGTGCGAACCGGCCCCGTGAAGGGCTGTTTCGTACCAAGATCTCTTGGTCGGCCGCGAAGTGCGGCATCTGGCGGCTGCGGGGGGACGCGGTAGGGTGTGTCGGGGCGCGCCTCCGCGCCTGACCTCCAGACCCGGCACCCACGCCGCCGGGCGTCGCGGAGGCAAGGGGTTTCACGGCCTCGGGGGAGCACCGGACTGGTTACGCGTGTCCACCTGTTGGCCGTCGAAACCGTCGCGAGCGTGGGTCGGGCGGGTCGACGCGCCGCAGACGAGGACATCATGACCAGCGACAAGCATCTCAAGGCCCGCATCCGCGCCCGGATGGCCCGGACCGGCGAGCGCTACGCCGAAGCCCGCCGGCACATCGTGGGCACCAGCCGCGAGCAGACCGACCATGGGTATGCGCTGCGCGGCGGCGTGCACCCCGAGGCCGCCAACATCGCCAACCTCCTGCACCACCACGGGCGCGAGATCTCCGAGGCGATGGTCCTCGGCGTCGGCGGTGGTCTCGGTGCCGGTTACATCCTGTGGGAGTTCGCGGCGTACGACACCGCTGTGCTGACGCTCGGTTTCCGGCACCGGTGGAACTACCTGGACTGGACCGACGCGACGCTGACCCGGCTCGGCGTGCCGTTCCGGGTGGAGCGCACGGGCGGGGCGAAGAAGGCCCAGGCCGCGTTGGCCGCTGCCCTCGACGCCGGTCACCCCGCGATCGTGGTGCCGGACCGGCAGATCGTCGGCTACTGGCATCTTCCCGCGCACCTCGACGGCCA
>NZ_JBFBAO010000356.1:0-7229 GCF_040682255.1 Micromonospora sp. NPDC051296
ACGCCGCGTACAACTTCCTGCTTGCGGGTCCGGGTGGGCCTCCGCCGGTCCGCAGTCGCTACCCGGACGGCACACCCCCAAGGCGGGCTTTGTCTCTCGTGAGCGCGGCGGAGTGGCACCGGTTCGCCGTCGGGTACTCACCGCGGTCGGCTTCGCGCCGCCGCTCGCCGCGTCTGTGCAGTTCAGAGCGGCTCCCAGGTTTCGAGAAGGTTTCCTGAGAACAACCTGGAGGCTATTGACACCCCGGTTCCGGCGACCGTAGGGTCCCCCAAGTTGTACATGGTTGTCCATGAACAAGAGGCGAGCATGAAGATTGCAGTGGTTGGCAGCTACGGCGCCGGGCTCACCATGCGGGTGCCCCGGGCACCCGTCGCGGGCGAGACGCTCTCCGGTGGCCGGTTCGCCTCCGGGCACGGCGGCAAGGGGTCGAACCAGGCCGTGGCCGCGGCCCGCCTCGGCGCGGAGGTCAGCTTCCTGACCGCCGTCGGCCGGGACCAGTTCGGCGACGCGGCGCGCCGGCTCTGGGCCGAGGAGGGGATCGACACCGGCGCGGTCCGCACCGCCGACGCGGCCACCATGGTCGGGTTCATCCTGGTGGACGACGACGGCGAGAACCGGATCGCGATCGCGCCCGGCGCCCTGGACGAGCTGACCACCGCCGACGTCGACCGGTTCGCCGACCGCATCGCCGAGGCGGACCTGACCGTGGTCAGCCTGGAGATCCCGCTGCCGGTCGCACTCGCCGCGCTGCGTACCGCCCACGAGCGCGGGGTGCGCACGCTGCTCAACCCCGCCCCGGCCGTGGCGCTGCCCGACGAGGCGTGGGAGTGGATCGACGTGCTCACCCCCAACGCCAGCGAGGCCCGGGTGCTCACTGGCCTGGACCCGGACGGCTCCACCAGCGCCGAAGAGATCGTGGACCTGCTCCGAGCTCGCTACGCCGGCACCGTCGTACTGACCCTCGGCGCCGAGGGCGCACTGGTGGACCGCGCCGGGCGGCAGACCCGGGTCGCGCCGGTCACCGTGCCCCGCGTCGTCGACACCACCGGCGCCGGCGACGCCTTCACCGGCGCGCTCGCCGTCGCCCTCACCCGGGGTGACGAGCTGACCGAAGCGGTCCGGTACGCCGCCGCGGCCGGCGCGCACGCCGTCGGGGTCGCCGAGGTGATTCCCGCCCTGCCCGGCCCGGACGATGTCGCGGCCCTGTTGAGGAGATGAGAAAGATGGCCCAGATGACCGCGCAGGCGGCACCGCCGAAGGCACCCGTCGCCGATCCCCGTAGCCCCTCGCCCCTACAGCGTTTCCTGCACGCCCGCGAGTCCAGCACCTTCCTCGCGTTGGTCGTGCTGTTCGCGCTGGGCACCCTGATCGCACCGGGCTTCGTCGGGACCAACAACTTCCTCACCGTCGGGCAACAGATCGCGCAGATCGGCATCATGGCGATCGGGGTCACCTTCGTCATCATCAACGCGGAGATCGACCTGTCCGTCGGCTCGATCTACGGCCTCGGCGCCGTCGTCGCCGGGCTGCTGATGACCTCCGACGTCGCCTGGCCGCTCGCGGCCCTGGGCGGGATCGCCGCTGGCGCGGTCGCCGGCCTGCTCAACGGCCTGATGACCGTGGGCTTCGGGATTCCGTCCTTCATCGTCACCCTCGGCACCCTGAGTGTCTACCGAGGCGTGACCCTGCTGCTCAGCGGTGGGGCACCGATCTCCCTGTCCAGCAACGACCCCAACGTCGCCGAGTTCAACCTGCTCGGTCAGGGCAAGCTCTTCGGCCTGCTGCCGATGCAGTTGGTCATCTTCGCCCTCGTCGCCGTGCTCGGTGCGATCGTGCTGTCGCGCTCGCGCTACGGGTTCAACACCTACGCGGTGGGCGGCAGCGCCGAAGCTGCCCGGCTCTGTGGCATCAACACGGGCCGGGTGAAGGTCGCCGCCTTCACCCTCTCGGGGACCCTCGCCGGACTCGCCGGCGTGCTCGGCCTGTCCTTCCTCTCCTACGTGCAGGGCGTCACCGGTACCGGGATGGAACTCACCGCCATCTCCGCCGTGATCATCGGCGGCGCCGCCCTGTTCGGCGGCTCCGGGACCATGCTCGGCACGGTCATCGGCGTCGCGTTCATCGGCGTCCTGCAGAACATCCTCAATCTGCGCGGCATCTCGTCCTTCTGGCAGACGGTGGCGACCGGCGCGGTGATCATCCTCGCCGTGGCCGCCGACACCTGGCTACGCAGACGCTCCGGGCGTCGCTGACCGCGTCGGCACGCGCCCATCCCCCTTCCCCCCACACCGCAAGGAGCCACCCTGATGAGACTGTCCCTCGGACGCCGGGTCGCGGTCGCCGCGACCCTCGGCCTGGCGCTACTGGCGACCGCCGCCTGTGGCGCGGTCACCCCCGCCGGCAACACCGCGAGCGGCGACGGCGGTTTCCAACTCGCCGACTACATCAAGGACGCCGTCGAGAAGGGCGAGCCGCTCAAGATCAGGCTCAGCTACCACGACCCGTCGCTGGCCTTCGCCGTGCCGATCCGTCAGGGCATGGAACGGGCGGCCAAGGAGCTCGGGGTCGAGGCACAGATGATCGGCCCGACCGGCGGCAACGCCGCCGACCAGGTCGCCGAGTTGCAGACCCTGATCAACCAGAAGCAGATCCACGGCCTGGCCGTCTCGTCGGCCAGCAACGACGCCCTCAAGCCGGTCATCGCCCAGGCGTACGACGCGGGCATCCCGATCATCTCGTTCAACACCAACAACCCGGAGTCCAAGCAGATGGGCTTCGTCGGGCAGGACCTCGTCGCCTCGGGCGAGTCGCTCGCCAAGGAACTGCTCGGGGTCCTCAACGGCAAGACCGGCAAGGTCGTGGTGGTGTCGGTCGACTCCGGCGCCGGCTGGTCCAACGACCGTTTCTCCGGCTTCCAGGCCGGCGTGAAGGACTCCGGCCTGGAGATCGTCGGGCCGGTGAACACCGGCAACGAGCCGAGCGCCGCCTACAACACGATCGAGTCGACGATGGCGGCGCAGCGTGACGCGATCGCGCTGGTGTCCCTCGACTGCTGCAGCTTCACGGCCGGGGCCAAGTGGCTCCAGCAGTCCGGCAACGTCGGCAAGATCCACTCCGTCGGCTTCGACGTGCAGCCGCAGACCGTCGAATACCTCAGCAACGGCGTGGTGGACCTCAGCATCAGCCAGGGCCCGGCGGAGCAGGGCTTCCAGGCGGTCAAGCTGCTGGCCGACTTCCTGAAGAACGGTACGGAGATCAAGGACGTGGACACGGGCGCGCTCGTGGTCACCCGCGACAACGTGGCCGACGTGCCGGTGGAGGGCTGAGCCGATGACCAGCCCGGCCACGATCGCCGCCCCGACGACGGCCGCCGCCGTCGAGGTGACGGGTCTGTCGAAGCACTTCGGAGCCGTCCGAGCCCTGCAGGACGTGACCCTGAGCGTCCCCGCCGGCAGCCTCACCGCCGTGATGGGTGAGAACGGCGCCGGCAAGTCGACGCTCATGAAGATCCTGGCCGGGCTGGACAGCCCCACGACCGGCACCGTGCGGGTGGACGGGGACGAGGTCCGCCGCTTCGACCCGGCCAACCTGCTCAGCCGGCACCGGGTCGCCCTGGTGCCCCAGGAACTCGCCCTCGCCCAGGACCGGACGGTCGCCGAGAACATCATGCTCGGCGTGGAACCCGGATCCCGGCCGTTCCCGCACCGCCGCCGGATCGACGAGCAGGCCGCCGAACTGCTCGACCGGCTCGCCGTACGCGTCGACCCCCGGCGCGCCGTCCGTCACCTGGACGCCGCCACCCAGCAGCTCGTGGTGATCGCCCGCGCCCTGGCCCGGGAAGCGCGGCTGATGATCCTCGACGAGCCGACCTCGATCCTGTCCCCGGCGGAGTCGGACCGGCTGTTCGAGGTGATCCACTCGCTGCGGGCCGACGGGGTGACGATGCTCTACGTCTCGCACCGGATGCCCGAGGTGTTCGCCCTCTCCCAGCACATCCACGTGCTGCGCGACGGCCGGCACGTCGGGCACTGGCCCACCGCGGAGGTCACTCCCGACACTGTGGTCGCCGCGATGGTGGGGCGGGAACTCGCCGCCGAGTTCGCCCGGCACGACACCTCCGCGCCGGTCGTCACGGCCATCCCGCGGCTACGGATGCGCGACGTCTCCGGTGCCGGCTTCACCGCCGTCGACCTGGACGTCGCGCCGGGCGAGGTGGTCGGCGTGGCCGGCCTGCCCGACAGCGGCCGGGTCGAGCTGCTGCGCGGCATCTTCGGCGCGGACCGGCTCAGCGGCGGGGAACTGACCCTGGACGGGGCGACCTTCGTCGCGCGTACGCCACGAGACGCGATCAAGGCCCGGGTGGCGTACCTGCCGGGCGAGCGTCGGCAGCAGGGGATCCTCCCGACGATGAGCGTCGCCGACAACGTCAACATCCTGGCGCTCGGCCGCCGGCAGCGGTTCGGCCTGCTGCGGCGGCGGGCCCTGCGCCGCGACGCCGACAGCCGGGCGCGGGAGCTGCGGGTGAAAACTTCGTCCACCGCACAAGGCATCACCCAGCTCTCCGGCGGCAACCAGCAGAAGGCGCTGCTGGCGCGGTGGTTGTCCATCGAGCCCCGGTTGATGTTGTTGGACGAGCCCACCCGTGGCGTCGACGTCGGCGCCAAGGCGGAGATCTACCGGCTGTTCCGCAGCCTGGCCGACGAGGGGGTCGCGATCCTCGTCTCCTCGTCGGACCTGCCCGAACTGCTGACCGTCAGCGACCGGATCGCCGTGATGGCGGCCGGACGCGTGGTCGGCGTCATCCCCGCGGCGGAGGCCACCGAGGAGAAGGTCATGGCCCTGGCCACCGGCGCGCACACCATGAAGGAGAAGGCATGAAACGCAGGGGCGTGCTCAACGCCGAACTGTCCGGGGTACTGGCCACACTGGGCCACACCGACCTGCTGCTCGTGGTCGACGCCGGCTTCCCCATCCCGCGTACCGCCCACCGCATCGACCTGGCCATCACCGAGGACCTGCCGTCGCTCACGACGGTGCTCGACCTGGTCGCCGACGAGATCATCGTCGAGGGCGTGGTGGTCGCCGAGGACGTCACCACCCACAACAAGCCGCTCGCGGACTGGCTGGGCCAGCGCTTCCCGGGCGTACCGCTGAGTACCCGGCAGCACGCAGAGATGCTCGGCGAGCTGGCCCACCAGGCCAAGGCGATCGTCCGGACCGGAGCCTTCAACCCGTGGGGCAACGTCGGGCTGATCTGCGGCGTCGATGTGCCGCGCTGGTTCGACGAGCCCGGAGTCATCGTGCCCGACTACTACCGGGACCGGATGTAGCGGCGCCTCACCGCGCCACGACGTACCACATTGGAGAAGAACGTGAGCACTGCCATCCTGGCCGACACCGTCACCCCCGCCGCGTTGGCCCCCTACATCCAGCACACCCTGATCGAGGTCGGGGTGACCCGGGACCGGATCGTGGCCCACGCCGAGGAAGCCGTCCGGTACGGCTTCAACGCCGCGATGGTGCCCGGGTCCTGGGTACCGGAGGTCGCCGAGGTGCTGCGCGGCACCGGCCTCGAGGTCGCGTCGGCGCTCGACTTCCCCTCCGTCGGGGTGACCACCAGCGCCGGCAAGGCCGCCGAGGCGGAGAGCCTGGTACGGGCCGGCGCCACCCAGATCGACATCGGAGTGCAGATCGGCTGGCTCAAGAGCGGCCGGTACGACGCGTTCCGCGACGATATCGCCGGCGTGGTCAAGGCGTCCGGTGTGCCGATCAAGGTGATGCTCGAACTGCCGCTGCTCACCCCCGACGAGCGGGAGGTCGCCGTGGCACTGGCCATCGAGGCCGGAGCTGCCGTGCTGAAGAACGCCAGCAGCGGTGCCGTCGAGGTGGCCAACCCGGACAGCATCGCCTACCTGGTGGCGCGGGCACCGGAGGGCGTGAAGGTCAAGGCGTCCGGCGCCATCAAGTCGTTCGATCAGGCGGTCTCCCTGCTGCGGGCCGGTGCGGTGCTGCTGGGCACCAGCGCCGGAGTCGCTATCGTCACCGACACGACCGACGATCAGACGACGAGCTACTGAGCCGCCGTCGCCCCTCGACCCGAGCGTCCGCACCACGATCGGCGTCGAGGGGCGGCGGTCCCCACGGTGGAAGGTGACATGTCCGACCAGTTGCACCCGGCCGGGGCGTCCGAGCATCTCGACCGCGACGCGCCGGTGCCCCTGCACGCCCAGGTGTCGGAGCAGATCCGGGCCCGGATCCTGTCGGCCGAGTGGCCGCCGCACTACCGGCTGCGGAGCGAGCCGGAGTTGGCGGCCGAACTCGGCATCTCCCGGGGCACCCTGCGGCGGGCCCTGTCCACGCTGATCCGGGACGGCCTGCTGGTGCAGGTGCGGGGCCGCGGCACCTTCGTCACCTCCACCGCGATCGAGCCCTCCATCGCCCAGAAGCTGACCACCCTGTCCGAAGATTTCGCCCGGCAAGGAGTCACGGTCACCACCCAGGTGGTCTCCCACGAGGTCATGCCCGCCCCGTCGCCGGTGGCCGCCCTGCTCGATCTGCGCCCCGGTCAGTCGGTACTGCGGCTGGAGCGGCTCCGGTCCATCTCCGCCGGCCCGGTGGCCTGGCTGGTCAACTACGTACGCGTCGACCTCGCCCCCGGCCTGGAACGGGCCGACCTGGCCGACCGCTCCCTGTTCGGGCTGCTGGAGAACGAGTACGGCCTGAAAATCAGCACCGGTCGGCGTACCTTCACGGCGACCGCCGCCTCCGGCCGGACGGCGGCGGCGCTCCAGGTACCGGAGAATTTCCCGCTGCTGTACCTCGAACAGATCACCTATCTCGACGACGGCCGGCCCATCGAGTACTCCGACGTGTGGATCCACAGCGAACGGATGCGGGTAACCTCCCTGCTATCCCGCCGCTGAGCCACCCCGCACCGGCTGTCCAGCATCGCGCGCTATTGCCTCGTCTTTGAACGTTGATCGGGTAATCCGTGCGTGTTGGGGATCCGTCGGGTCGTCTGATGGAGTCGCGGCCGAATCGTTTCTCGGCGCTCGGCGCTCGGCGCTCGGTCCTGGTACTGGTGTGGTGGCGTCGCCACTGGTCGTAGGTGGGGCGTGGCGCGGGTATGCACCCGGCCTAATGAGTTGTGGGAGTTGGCCGGTGGGTGAGGCAGACTCCTGGTGGGTAGCCGCTGGCGGATGAGCACTTGTTCGGCCTGGGCCTGGTGT
>NZ_JBFBAO010000357.1:0-7218 GCF_040682255.1 Micromonospora sp. NPDC051296
GGGCTTGCCGTTGTTGCGGGCGCGTTCGTGCACGACGGCGGTGCGCGCGGACAGTCTGGCGATCCGGTCGCCCGTGACGAACTCGAACAGGTCGCTCGTCGTCGTCCCGCGCGGACCTCGACCGCACCATCGACGCCCTCGGCACCAACCTGTTGACGGTCTCGCCCGGCACCACGTTCACCGGGGACGAGGCGCAGTTGCCGTTGGTCGCCGAGAGCATGGTCGGCCGGATCGGGCCGGTGCTGGCCCACTCGGCGATCGGCCGGGTGGCGGACGTGAAGGTCTACCGCAGTGCGCGGATTCCCCGGGCGCAGACCAACGGCATCGCCGTGTACGCCGCCCGGCTGGACCTGCCGGACACCGTCGGCGCGACGGTGGGCAGCGGCACCTGGCTCAACGCCGCCAGTGCCCGCTATCCCGCCGCCGTGCTCGGGTCGGCCACCGCCCAACGGCTCGGCTTCGGCCGCGCCGGGCCGCAGGTCCAGGTGCTCGTCGGCGGCGTGCTGTTCACGGTCGTCGGGATCCTCGATCCGGCACCGCTGGCACCCGAGCTGGACACCGCCGTACTCGTCGGATGGTCGGCGGCCGAGAGCGAACTCGGCTTCGACGGCCATGCGACCACCGTCTACACCCGGTCGGAGGAGTCGTCGGTGGAGGACGTGCGGGCGGTACTCGGTGCCACCGCCAACCCGCAGGCGCCCAACGAGGTCGAGGTGTCCCGCCCGTCCGACGCGCTCGCCGCCAAGCAGGCCGCCGGGGAGGCGTTCACCCGGCTGTTGCTCGGCCTGGGCGCGGTCGCGCTGCTCGTCGGCGGGGTGGGCGTCGCCAACACGATGGTCATCTCGGTGCTCGAACGGCGAGCCGAGATCGGGTTGCGACGCTCGCTCGGCGCCACCCGCGGCCAGGTCCGGCAGCAGTTCCTCGCCGAGTCGCTGATCCTGTCCGCGTTGGGCGGGTGCGGCGGGGTCGCGTTGGGCAGCGCGGCGACGGCCGGCTACGCCGTCGCACAGGGGTGGACGACGGTCGTACCGATGTGGGTGCTGGTCGGTGGGGTCGGCGCCACCCTGGTGATCGGCGGCGTCGCCGGTCTCTACCCGGCGATCCGCGCCTCCCGCCTGCCACCGACGGAGGCGCTGGCGGCTCCGTGACCGTGGTTCGCCCGAGGGCCGCCCACTTCGGGCGGTCCTCGGCGATCCGCCCGGCTCAGTCCGGAGGCAACCAGGCGCGCCAGACCTCCGGGTTGGCGTCCAGCCACTTCTTGGCCGCCTCGTCCCGGGACAGCTTGTCCACCGTGAGGTAGCGGGCCACCTCGTTCTGGTCGTCGTTGGTCCACTGGAAGTTCTTGATCAGTTCGGCGGCCGGGTTGCCCGACTCGGCGAACTCCCGGTTGGCGATCTTGTCGAGGTCGTACGGCTGGTAGTCGCAGGCCACCTTGGCCGGGTCGGCGTCGCAGCCGGGGGTGTAGGGCGGCAGCTTGATGTGCACCAGGTTGACCTCGGCCAGGAACCACTGCGGCGCGTAGAAGTAGCCGATCGCGGGCCGGCGGTTCCGCTCCGCCTCCCGGAACGCCTCAATCAGCTTCTCCTCGCTGCCGGTGAGGGTGCGGATGTAGTTCAGCTTCAGGTTGCGGATCAACGCCAGATCGTTGGTGACGAACGAGGGATCCCCGCCGAGCAGGACACCCTTGCTACCCGAGGTGGGGGTACGGAACAGGTACGCGTAGTCGTTGAGGTTCTTCCAGCTGGTGATCCCCGGGTACCGCTCGACCAGCCACGGCGTGACGTACCAGCCGATGACGCCCTTGTTGCCGGTCATGCCGTGCTCGACGGCCACCCGATCCTCGTCGATGTACCGCTTCTTCAGGTCGTCGTGGCCCCAGTTCTCCAGGATCGCGTCGACCTCACCGGCGGCGAGCTGCTTCCAGGACTCCTCCGCCGTGAGGTCCTTCTCCACCACCGTGCAGTTGAGCCGGTTCTTGGCCAGATAGCTCACCACCGCGACATTCGCCTCGTACCCGATCCACGGGTTGACCGCGATGGTCAGGGTGTCGCACGCCGTCTTCTCCGCCGGGCCCGGCGCCGGGACCCGGGGCTGGATGTCGGCCGCGCAGCCGGCCAGCGCCAGTACGGCCGAGCCGGCGACGGCCGCCGCCCTGATCCAGCCTGATGTCCGCATTGCTGCTGTCCTTCCTGTCGTTGCGCCCCGGCCCCGCCTCACCTCGGGATCCGGGCGAGGCGTTGCGCCAGGACCACCTCGGTGAGCGCGACGAGCACCTGCTTGACCGACTCCCGCTGGCGGGCGTCGCATTCCACCAGCACCACCTCGTCCCCGACCCCGAGGGCCTCCCGCACCTCGGCGAGATCGAACCGGCGGCTCGCGTCGAAGTTGTTGATGGCCAACAGGAACGGGATGCGGTGATCCTCGAAGTAGTCGATGGCGGGGAAGCAGTCCTCGATCCGCCGGGTGTCGACCAGGATGACGGCCCCCAGGGCGCCGTCGACGAGGTCGTCCCAGAGAAAGGCGAAGCGGTCCTGCCCGGGGGTGCCGAACAGGTACATCAGCAGGGACTCGTCGAGGCTGATCCGGCCGAAGTCCAGGGCCACCGTGGTGGTGGTCTTCCCCATCAGTCCGGTGGTGTCGTCGACTCCCACCGACACCTCGGTCAGGTCGGCCTCGGTGACCAGGGGTTCGATCTCCGAGACGGCCCCGACGAAGGTGGTCTTGCCGACCCCGAACCCCCCGCTGACCACGATCTTCACCGCGGTGGGCGTGGGCCCCTGACTAGAGAGCGCGGACACGGTCCCTGATCCTCTCGATCATTGCGG
Source organism: Micromonospora sp. NPDC051296 (assembly GCF_040682255.1). Taxonomy (NCBI): domain Bacteria; kingdom Bacillati; phylum Actinomycetota; class Actinomycetes; order Micromonosporales; family Micromonosporaceae; genus Micromonospora; species Micromonospora sp. NPDC051296. The sequence goes on from NZ_JBFBAO010000357.1 coordinate 2,826, forward strand.
TGGAGAGTTCACCCTGCTCCTCGCGGCGCAGATAACCCTCGTTCAGCAGGTCGGCGACGAGCACCCGGGTGACCCCGAGCGGCACCCGCATCGCCACCGCCAGGTCAGCCACGGTGGTGGGCCGCTGGCACAGCTCGACGATCCGGCGGGCCTCGAAACGCAGCGGCGCGGAGAGTGCCGCCGGCTGGGCGGAGAGCAGGGTCTCCACCCGCAGCCCGTCCTGCATCGGCCGGGTACGCCCGCCGGTGAGCAGGAACGGACGTACCGCCGCCTCGTCCGCGGACTCCTCCGGACGCCACGGCTGCGGCTCCGAACCGGGGTCGGTCGGCGGCGTGGTGGGGGTCCAGTACGGGATCATGCGCGGGTCGGGCAGCCGGGGTCCACTGTCGCTCACCGCGGCAGGACCCGTCTCGACTCGGAGATCAGGGCCGGGGTCAGCATGGCGCCGAACCGCTCGGCGAGCAGGGAGATCTCGTACCCGACCAGGCCCAGATCGCAGCCGCCCTCGGCGAGCACCCCGAGACAGCTGCCGTCACTGATCGCCGACACCAGCAGGAAGCCCCGCTTCATCTCGATCATGATCAGCTTCAGTCCGTCGAAGTCGTACTTGCGGGAGGCGGTACGGGCCAGGCTGGCCATGCTGGACACGATCGCGGCCAGCTGATCTCCGGCGCCCCGGTCCAGGCCGGCCGAGACGGCGATGAGCAGTCCGTCGGAGGAGACCGCGACGGCGTCCCGCGCCCCGTCGGTCTGCCGGACGAAGTTCGCCAGCAGCCAGTTCAACTGGTGCGGATCGGTGTGGGTGTCAACCGTCACTGGTCCTCCAAGACTCGGTCGCGGCATCGTCTCCGGTTGCGGTCACCGGTGTCGACCGTTCGATCTGGCCGCGTTGCGTTCCGGCGCGCAGTGCGGTCAACCGGTTCCGGATGTCCGCGGGCGAGTCGTCGAGGGCAGCCGGGCCTCGGTCCGGCACGGACGAGGCGGCCGCGGGCGCGGGTGAGACCGCCCGTCGTTCCCGGGGCAGGCGCTTGCGCAGCCCGTTGGTGGTCCGCTCCGCCGCCGGATCGACGGCGGCCAAGTCGCCGGGGATGACGATTGACCCGCCGGCGACCGGCCGGGCCGGGACGGCGCCCGAGGATGCAGTCGTCGTGGACCCGCCGGTGCTCAGCGGGGTCGTCTCCCCTGACTCCGCCGTGATCCGCGTGGGGGTGGCGGTGATGGCGATCGGCGCGGCGGTGCCGCCCACCGCCCCTTTCTCCGGCGCGGACGCGTTCGCGCTGGTGAGCACGCTGGGCGGCAGGACCACCCGGGCGGTCACCCCGGTGACCGGCGAAGGGGCCAGCTGGACGTCGATGTCCAGGTCCCGGGCGAGCTGACCCACCACGTGGTGGCCGAGGTAGCGGGTCGGGGCCGAGACGTAGTCGACCTCCCCGCGGAGCCGGGCGTTGGCCTGGGCCAGGTCCTCCGGGGACATGCCGATGCCCTGGTCGGTGATGGCGACGAGGTAGCTGTCGCCGGTCCGCCGGCCCTGGATCTCCACATCCGAGTCCGGGGGCGAGAAGGTCAATCCGTTCTCGACCAGCTCCGCGAGCATGTGGGCCACCGCGCTGACGTTGGCCCCGACCACCCAGGCGTCGTCGATGCGGCGCAGCTGCACCCGGCGGTACTCCTCGACCTCGGAGATGGCCGCCCGGATCACATCGGCGATCGCCAGCGGGGTCGTCCACTGGCGGGGTCCCCCGGCGCCCACCAGCACCAGCAGGCTTTCCGCGTTGCGGCGCATGCGGGTGGCGAGATGGTCCAGTTCGAAGAGGTTGGCGAGCCCGGCGGGGTCGGTCTCCTCCCGCTCGAGCTTGGTGATGAACCCGAGCTGACGCCGCAGCAGGTTCTGGTTGCGCCGCCCGAGGTTCGCCAGCGACTCCGTGGTGCTGCGGCGCAGCATCGCCTGCTCGGTGGCGAGGCGGAAGGCCACCGCCTGCACCTGGTCGAGGGCGTCGGCCACCGACCGTACCTCCACACTGGAGCGTTTCGGCACCCGGACCGGCGCCGGTGCCTCCGGGCTGCCTTCCTCGGTCCCGTCCTGTAGCCGGCGCACGGCGGCGGGCAGCCGGTGGGTGGCGAGTTCGTGGGCCTCGCCGGCCAGCAGCGCCAGTGGGCGGGTGATCGACCGGGAGGCGACCACCAGCAGGCCGATGGCCCCGGACAGGAAGAGTGTCACCAGCGCGGCGACCACCAGGATCCGCTGGGTGGACTCGTTCTGGCGCTCCGCGGCCCGCGCCTCGATCTCCGCGCCGACGTGCTGCTGCATCTGGCGCATGCCGTCCAGCACGGTGGTCAGAGCCGACCACCAGGACTGCGGGTTGACCTGCAACCGGCGGCCGTCGGCGGAGTTGAGGGCGACCTGTTCGAAGTAGCCGGCCACCCGGGCGGCCCCGGTGTCCCACACCCAGTCGTTGGCGGCCTGCTGGCTGGGGGTGGCCTGCTCGGCGAAGTCGGCCAGGGCCGTCTCCCGGGCCGCGCGCATCGCGGCGAACTGGAGGAACTCGCCCGGGGCGAAGCCACCGGCGGAGAAGACGCCGTTGAGGAACGCCCGCTGCTGGGCGGTGCTCTCCTCGATCCGGCTCAGCGCGTCGAGGGTGGCCACATGCCGCCGCAGCTCCGGATCGGGGACCTGGTCGAGGCCGAAGTCGATGCGGTTCAACGCGGCGATGCGCTCGGTGAAGAACTCGAAGGTCGCGGCCCGCCCGGCACTGCCGCCGTCGGCGGCGGAGCGCACCACGGCGAGCCCGTCGAGTTCCCGCAGGGCCGCGTCGATCCGGTCGGCCGCCGGCGCGCCGTCGGAGATCGCCGTCTGGACCGTCTGCCGCCGCTGGTCCACCCGCTCCCGGGCCGGGGTGATCTCGTCGCGGAACCCGACGTTGCCGCCGAGCAGACCGGCGGTGAGACCCCGCTCGGTCTGCAACTCCTGGGTCAGCTCCTGCACCGCGAGGGCGAGGGACACCGCCTCACTGGCGGCCCGGGCGGCCCGGTAGCTGGAGACCTCGATGACCGTCACGTACCCCAGCAGCAGCAGGACCGCCAGCACGGGTAGGGCGATGATGCCGACCAGCCGGCCACGGATGGTGCCGCCGCCCCGGCTCGCACCGTCGCCGGGAATCCGTGTGGACACGCGGTCTCCAATCCGATCGAGCCGCCGCAGAGCGGGTGCGATCGGCGTCAAGGGAAGTTGATCAGAGCAATATGGCGGCAGGCGCGCTGCCCCACAACCCCCCGAAGGGTTTGTCACGAGGTCGGGGTTGCTCTTTGCCCTTTCAGGTGTGGAGCCCGGCCGAACGGCCGGGCTCCACTTCGTCCAATCCGAACCCACGAGACACCGGACGAGCAAGGAAGGGCCCCTTGTTAACGCCTGCGGTAGAGCCCGGGCCCCTTCTTAACACCGACAACGCCGTCGACCTGCCCGACCCAGCGGGCTGCGGGCGGGGCCGCGGTCGACGGTCAGCGGGTGGGTGCGGTGAGCCGGTAGGCGCCGCGCGGATCCCAGGCGGTCCGCCAGCCGGCCGCCAGTGCCTCCTGCAACACGCCGCCGACGGCGTGCTGCCAGGCGCTGGCCACCGCCGGGTCGTCCCGGCGCAGCGCGGAGATGTCGGCCGGCACCGCGACCAGGGCGGCGGGAGCGGCGGTCCAGGCCGGGTCGAGCACCGGCAGCCCGTCGGGCGCCATGGCGACCGCCCACACCGGCTCGGCATCGCCGTCGGCGGGGACGGCGGGATCGCCGGTGAGGTGCCAGGCGACGAGCAACCGGTCGTACGGCAGCGGGGTGGGACTGTCGGCGTCGCGCAGACCTTCGTACCCGGGCAGGAACGCCTCCACGGTCGCGCCGAGCCGGCGCAGGTTGAGGTTGGCGTTGACCGCCGCCATCGCGTCGAACGTCCAGCGGATCTCGGTGACGCCCCGGTCGAGCGCCCAGGTCCGCTGGGCGAGCTTCAGGGCCACCGACACGCCCCGGCCACGGGCGGTGGGCAGCACGGCCATCGGGCCGGACTGCACCAGCGGCCGGCCGTCGGCGGTCCACCCCGGCAACGCGAGCAGCACGCCGACGGGGGCCTCGCCGTCCCAGGCCAGCAGCATCGGCGCGCCGGCGGCGAGCAGGTTGCGCAGCAGGCTGGGCGGATAGAAGTGGTGCCCCGCGCCTGGGGCGAAGACCCCGTCGAGGACACCGACGGCGGCGGCCACGTCGACGTGTGTGTCGATCGGGCGGATGTCGACGCCGGCGCGGGCGGCGGCCGCCGCGCCCGGGTCGGCCGGCTCCGGCGCGGGCGGCGGACCGGTGAGGGCCGCGACCGGATCGGCCAGTGGGTCGGGCGCGAACACCTGCCGGGTCGCGGCCGCCACC
>NZ_JBFBAO010000358.1:0-7187 GCF_040682255.1 Micromonospora sp. NPDC051296
CGGGTTGGCGAAGACGGCGTCGACCGGACCCTGTTCGAGGATGCGGCCGGCGTACATGACCGCCACCGTGTCCGCGATGCCGGCGACGACGCCGAGATCGTGGGTGATCCAGACGACCGCGGTGCCCAGCCGCCGCTGCAGGTCGGCGACCAGCTCGACGATCTGGGCCTGGGTGGTGACGTCGAGGGCGGTCGTCGGCTCGTCGGCGATGAGCAGGTCCGGCTCGCAGGCCAGCGCCATGGCGATCACCACCCGCTGGCGCATGCCGCCGGAGAACTGGTGCGGGTACGCGTCCACCCGCTCGGCGGCGGACGGGATGCCGACCAGGTCGAGCAGTTCGACGGCGCGGGCCCGGGCGGCCCGCCGGGTCAGCCCGAGGTGTTCCTCGCCGGCCTCGATGACCTGCCGGCCCACGGTCAGCACCGGGTTGAGCGAGGTCATCGGGTCCTGGAAGACGAAACCCACGTGCCGCCCGCGCATCCGTCGGCGGCGTTCCGCCGGCAGCCCGGTGAGTTCCGTGCCGAGCAGGTGGACGCGCCCGGCCACCCGGGCCGACCGGGGCGCGAGGCCGGTCGCGGCGAGCACGCTCATGCTCTTGCCGCTGCCCGACTCGCCGACCAGCGCGAGGGTCTCCCCCGCCCGGACCGACCAGTCCACGCCCGCGACCGCCCGGGCCGGACCTCGGCGGGTGCCGATGGTGACGGTGAGGTCCTCAACGGCCAGGACCGGCCGGTCGCTCATGACGGCACTCCGCTTCGCTCCGTGCCGCCATGAGGCACCACCGCACCGAGCTGATGATTCACTCGCTGACGCTCGCTCATGACGGCACTCCGCTTCGCTCCGCGCCGCCACGAGGCACCACCGCACCGAGCTGACGATTCGCTCGCTGACGCTCGCTCATGCGGTGCTCCTCCTCGCTTCGCTGACGGTGAGCTGGCGGGGGTCGAGCACGTCGCGCAGCGCGTCGCCGACCAGGTTGAACGCGAGGACGGTGAGGAAGATCGCGGCGCCGGGGAACACGCCCAGCCACCACGCGTCGGTGACGAACCCGCGCCCGTCGTACAGCATCCGGCCCCACGCGGGCGCCGGCGGTTGCACCCCGAGGCCGAGGAAGGACAGCGCCGCCTCGGACAGGATGGCGAAGGCCAGCGACAGTGACGTCTGCACGATCAGCGGCGCCGCGATGTTGGGCAGCACGTGCCGGCGCATGATGCGCAGGTCGGACGCGCCGATCGAGACGGCCGCCCGGACGAAGACCTGCTCCCGGACGGAGAGCACGCCGGCCCGGGTGACCCGGGCGAAGATCGGGGTGTAGACCACCCCGATCGCGATCATCGCGGTGACCAGCCCCGGCCCGAGCACCGCCACGATGGCCACCGCGAGCAGCAGGACCGGGAACGCGAACAGCACGTCCATGCAACGCATGAGCACGTTGTCGAGCCAGCCCCGGTAGTAGCCGGCGAACAGTCCGAGGGTCACCCCCACGACCAGGGCGATCCCGACGCTGACCAGGCCGACCTGAAGCGAGACCCGGGCCGCGACCATGACCCGGCTGAGCACGTCGCGGCCGAGTTCGTCGGTGCCGAAGGGATGCGACCAGTTGGGCGGCTCGAGCATCCGGTCGACGTCCACGTCGTTGACGCCCGAGGGTGCCAGCCAGGACCCGGCCACCCCCACCACGACCAGCAGCGCGAGGACCGCACTGCCGGTCAGGGCCAGCGGGTCGTGGCACAACGCCGACAGGGCCCGGCGCAGCTGACCGTCCCCACCGCTTCCTCCGCGCGCGCTCATCGGACCGTGATCCGCGGGTCGAGGCGGGCGTAGAGGATGTCCACCAGGAGGTTGATCAGGAGGAACGACGCGGCGACCAGCAGGACGGCACCCTGGAGCACGGGATAGTCCCGGGCCTGCACCGCGTCGTAGGTGAGCCGGCCGATGCCGGGCCAGGCGAACAGCACCTCGATCACGATCACGCCGCCGAGCAGGCTGGCCAACTGCACCGCCACGACGGTGACCACCGGGATGAGCGCGTTACGCAGCACGTGCCGCAGCACCACCACCCGGGTCCGCAGCCCCTTCGCCTCGGCGGTGCGGACGTAGTCCTCCGACAGCACCTCCAACATCGAGGACCGGATGAACCGGGTGAGGATCGAGGCGGTGACCAGGCCGACCGTCGCCGCCGGCAGGGCGACGTGCGAGGCCCACCTGGCCGGATCCTCGGTGAGAGCCACATAGCCCGACGGTGGCAGCCAGCCGAGCACCCCGGCGAAGAGCAGGATGCCCATGATGCCCATCCAGAAGTCGGGCACCGAGACGCCGAACTGGCTGAACACCCGCGCCGCGTGGTCGATGAACGAGCCGCTGCGGATGGCCGACAGGACGCCCAGCGGGAACGCGATCAGCATCGCGAACACGACGGCGGTGACCGCCAGGGACAGCGTCGCGGGCAGCCGCTCCAGCACGATCGAGGTGACCGGCCGTCCACTGCGGAAGCTGACGCCCAGGTCGCCGGTCAGTGCCCGACCGAGATAGTTGAAGTACTGCACGACGAGGGGCTGGTCCAGCCCGGCCCGGGCCCGCAGCGCCTCGTACGTCTGCGGGTCGAAGCGGGTGCCGAGGGCCACCCGGACGGGGTCACCCGGCACCAGCTGGAGCAGCAGGAACACGACGAGGGTCACGCCGAGCAGTACGACGCCGGACTGCAGCAGCCGGCGAATGACGAAGCGGGCCACCTGCGGTCCCCTGCCGACTCACCGGGCGAGGGCCACGTCGCGGAACCGGATCGCCCGGTCGGTGCGTACCTCATAGCCGGAGACCTGCTTTGACCAGCCCTGCGCCACGTCCGGGTTGTACAGGTAGATGTAGCTGGCGTCGTCCACGATCTGCTTGGCCACCTGCTCGTACTGCTGCTTGCGGGCGGCCTGGTCGGTCTCCGTCCGAGCCCGGTCGAGTAGCTGGTCCACGGCGGGGTTGCGGTACTTGTGGAAGTTGAACGTGCCGCCGCTGTGGTGCTGGGCGTAGTAGAACTCGTCGGGGTCGACGTTGCCCAGCCAGCCGAGCATGAACGAGTCGAAGTTGCCCTTGCCCTGCTCGTCGAGCCACTGCGCGAAGTCCAGCGTACGGATCTTGACGTTGACGCCGATGGCCTCCAGCTGCGACGCGATGACCTGGGCGGCGGTGACGGTCTCCGGGTACTCGCTGGTGACCATCAGGTCCATGGTCAGATCGCTGACGCCGGCCTGGTCGAGCAGCTGCCGCGCCTGGTTCGGGTCGTGCCGGTACGGCGCGTACTCGTAGTAGAAGGCGCTGTTCTGCGGGATGGCCGTCTGGTTGACGGTGGCCAGCCCGAACTTGGCGGCCTTGGTGATCGCCTCCCGGTCGAGCGCGAAGGCGACGGCCCGGCGCACGTTGACGTCGTCGTACGGCTTGCGGGCCTGATTGAGGGCGAGGTACCAGTAGTCGCTGGACGGCACGGTACGTACGTCGAGGTCGTCGCCGTCGAGCAGCGCGGGGACCTGCTGGGGTGGCAGGTTGTCGGTCCACTGCACCTCGCCGCCGCGCAGGTTCTGCAGGGCCACCGTGGGATCCTTGACGAAGGTGAAGGTCACCCCGTCGAGCTTGGGCTTGTCGCCCCAGTAGTTGTCGTTGCGGACCAGCCGGATGTTGTCGCCGGAGTTGTAGCTGCCGATGGCGAACGGGCCGCTGCCGACCGGCTTGGTGGTCACCTCGCCGGATTCCACGTTGGACTTCTGGACGATCGCCACGCCCTTGAATCCGCCGAGGTTGGCCAGCAGGTTCGGGGTGGGCGCGGTGAGGGTGATGACCACGGTGGCCGGATCGGGCGCGGTCACCGACTTGACGGTGGCGAACTTGTACGCGGTGTTCAGCTTCCCGTCGATGATCCGGGTGTAGGAGTAGACCACGTCCGCCGAGGTCAGCGGCGACCCGTCGGAGAACTTGACACCCTCGCGGAGGGTGAACGTCCAGGTCAGCTGGTCGTCGCTGGTGGTCCACTCGGTGGCCAGGGAGGGCTTCATCGCCAGGTTCGCGTCCGGCTCGACGAGGGTGTCGTAGACGTTCTCCAGCACCTGGAAGCTGTAGTAGGCCGAGGTCTTGTGCGGGTCGAGCTGGTCGGGTTCACCGCCGATGGCGGCGTGGAGAACGCCGCCCGCGCCTGCCCCGTCAGCCCCGTCGACGTCGACGCCCTCACCGGTGGTGCATCCGGCGACCGCGACGAGCATCAGGGCGAATGTGGAGCCGGCCAACCGGAATCTGGTGCTGGACATGGTCCTCCCCCTGGATTCTTCCCCGGCAGATGAAAGATTTTGGCGAGTCTGGCCCCCCTGGCCGACGAATGTCAACACAAACTGTGGCAAATTGCCCGCTCTGCGGGGCCGCCGCCTCCCCTCCTCGCCCCACGCTAACCGCAAACCGCCCTGCCGGCAGGACACGGACCCCCGGCCGCTGACCCCGGAGCTACACGCAGCACCAGCAGTAGAGGTGCTCGCCGGCGTCGCGGGCCCGCCGGGCGAGGGCGGCGACCGCCTCGATCACCGGCAGCATCTGGTCGGCGGGGAGCGGGCCGTCCCAGGCGAGTTCCTCGGTCTGCCCCCACCGGGCCGACAGCTCGGGCAGTTGGGCGGCGGTGATCGAGGCCAGGGTGTCCCTTGTGGCGTCGTCGAGGAAGGTCAACCAGGGCCCATCCGGGTCACCGCTCCACAGCAGCTGCTCCCCGACCAGACCGGCCTGCCAGGTCACCCCACGCGCGAGAGAGACCAGTTGGCCCAGCGTCACCCCAGGGTCGATGCCTTTGAGGTCGATCGCGTCGACCCCGGGTCGCCCGTCTGCCGTGGCGACCGGGCCGCCGTCGAGATCCGCCATCAGTTTCACCGCGGCGGCGTCGTCCGCCGCCCGGAAGTAGTCATACAACACACCCACGCCCGACATCCCAGCAAAGGGGTACGACATCCCGCGCTCCGCACCGCCAGCCGGGCGGTCGGTGTCAGGCTGGGGCTGGGCCCGCGGCGGCGCGGCGGAGCAGGTCCAGCACCTCGGCGTCCAGTTCGCGGGCCACCGCCAACGCGCGCGGGTCGCCGTACGGGGTGATCAGGCTCGCCACGGTGTCGTACGCGATCCGCACGGTGTCGGCGTCCTGCCAGAGCAGGATGGTGACCGGGGCGTACGCGCCCGCGTCGGGCACGTGGCGCGTCATCCGGCTCATCGTGACCGGGTTGCCGGCGATGATCCGGACCAGCCGGTACGGCGTGATGTCCGGATCCTCGCGCAGGGCGGTGTCCAGGTCGAGGTGCAGGAACCGCATCAGGCCGGCCGGGCCACTGGCCTCGCGCACCTTTCTCGTGTAGTCGGCGTACGACGGCGCCGCCGCCCACTCGTGCATCTCGGCTGCCAGGTCGGGCCGCGAGATGCCGGTGTAGACGTCGGCCAGCACGTCGTCGAACGCCCGCCCGGAGGCCAGCGTGATCCGGTCGACGATCACCCGGGTGTGCGTCTCCGCGCCGTCGGGCACCGTCGCCGGTATCGGGTCGCCGTGCCGGCCCGACACGTCCCCCTCGTCGGGTTGGGCCATGTGCCGATCCTAGGAGCCACCGGAGCAGCCCGGAGGCGGTTCGCCCGACGCCGGCTACGACTGCGCGGGAGCGCAGTTGTTGCTGGTCAGCCGCATGGTGTACTCGGCGTCGTCGTGGGTGATGCCCGACGGCGACCCGTCGAACCAGGTCTCCACCTTCTGCCAGCCCCGGCGCTGCTCGTAGTGCAGGTGCGGCGCGCCGGAGTTGCCGGTGCTGCCGATCCGCCCGATCTGTTCGCCCTGGGCGACCCGCTGCCCGACCGCCACCAGTGGCGGTTCGAGCAGGTGCAGGTACTGCGTCTCCCACCGGCCGCCATGATCGATCTTCACCCAGTAACCGCCGCCGCGACCCCGTGGGCCGTCCGGGTTGTCCGGGGTACGACCACCCAGCGAGCCGTTGATCCCGGCCACGGTGACCGTGCCCTCGTACGAGGCGAGCACCGGCTGCCCCCACGGGTCTCCGTCGAGGGGAAAGAGATCCACGTCGTGGTCGCCGTGACCGGGGTAGGTGCCCAACTGCCAGGTCTCACCGCAGGCGACGGGAAGCTGGAACAGCGGGCGCGGCCCCGGCGGCAGCAGCAGCGGCACCACGTAGGCGGCAACGGCGGCGAGCGCCCCCACCACGCCGACGATGAGCACGAGGCGGAGGGTGCGCTTGCGGTTGCGGCGGTGGGATCGGGGGTGGCCGGTCGTCACCAGCGCAAGCATGACAGACGTCGGCAAGACGCCCGCCCGGCGGCACGGGCACCGTCGCGGTGCCCGTGCCGCACAGGTGGTGCCGGTCGTCGGTCAGCCGGACAGTGCCGGCGCGGTGGTGCCGGTGGGGGCCGGGGCCGGCACCGGGATCACCACCACCGGGCAGGTGGCCTTGCGTACGCACTCCTCGCTGACCGAGCCGAGCACGGTGTGCCGTAGCCGGCCATGGCCGTGACTGCCGAGCACCAGCAGGTCGGCTCCACGGGCGGCGGCGGACAGCACGTCGGCCGGCCGGCCCTCGACAACCTCGACGGCGACCGGCGCCGAGGATCCGTCCCGGGTGACCGCGGCAATCTCCCGGGCGACCAGGTCGGTGGCCCGTTCCTCTTCCTCGATCGGGTTGGGTGCGACCATGTAGCCGCCGTCCAGGCCGTCCCACCGCCAGGCGACGACCGCCTGTACGGTGCCGCCACGCTCGGTCGCCTCCTGCACCGCCCACCGCAGGGCACGCCGACCGCCATCCGAGCCGTCGACGCCCACGACGATCAGGTATGTCATCGTCCTCACTCCTTTCGCCCTCTCTTCCAGTGCAGCCTCGGCGCGGCGGCCGGACCAGCGGCTGAGGTCCCGAACCGGCGGGCCGGGCGGCACGGCCGCACCGGGACCTCCTGCCCTGCCGAAACCCTCGGGTCAGGAGTCCGCCGCCAAAGGGTCAGCCGAAGGCGCGCGCCTGCCAGGTGCGGACCTGGCTGGCCGGGAGCGCCTCGGGCAGGATGGCGATCCGGTCCACCTCACCGGTTAGCCGCTGGCCGCCGTTCTGGTCGGCACCGAATCGCAGCTCGCGGGTGGCGCAGCCGATGATGCCGCCGTCCGGCACCTTGGCCGTGCCGGCCTGCTGGCCGTC
>NZ_JBFBAO010000359.1:0-7114 GCF_040682255.1 Micromonospora sp. NPDC051296
GCCCCCCCGCCCCCCAGCGGCTCCCGGGCGCCCTGCCCCGCCAGGCCGCCGGGGGGGGGGGGGGGGGGCCGGCGGGAAAAACCTGCACGGCCCGGCCGGGGCCGCCCCCCCCGGGCCGCGGCTCTTCTGTGACAGGTCACGCGTCGCGGCTGCGCAGCCGGCGGTAGCCGATGAATAGCACGGCCAGCGACCACCCTGCGACCACCAGGAACCCGACGTACGCCGGATAGTAGTCATCGATGCCGCGCATGAAATTCATCCCGGCGTAGCCTGGCAGGTACTGGTTGACTTTCTGTAGCACGTCGTCGGCGTTGGGGTTGCCGGTGGGCTGGAGCAGCACCGGCAGGACCACCAGGAAGACGAACACGATCGCGAGGGCACCAGCCGCCTTGCGCAGGGCCGCACCAGCGCCGATCGCCATGATGCTCAACAGCGCAAGGTTTGCGCCCACCAGGACGGAGTCGACGATCACGTCGGTCGCGTTCACGATGCCGTACCCGCCGAAAAGGGGCCAGGAGACCAGCGCGCCCATCAGGCCGAGCAGGGTGCCCACCACGAACGTCGTCACGGACACCACCAGCACCTTGGCCATCAGCACCGTGAACCGGTTGGGTACCCACTGGAGCGTGTTGCGGATCGTGCCGGTGGAGTACTCGCTGGTGATGCTCTGCATGGCCCAGACGATCGCGACGAACTGGACGACGATCACCGCAGACTGCGGAGCGTTGCCGATCGGCTGGCTCGACGCGTCAGCCGCGTTTTCCTCGTTCTGGATCAGCACGATCGTGCCGTAGTAGGCACAGTAGATCGCCATGATAACGATCGCGGAGACGAGACATGCCCAGGTGGAACGCACCGACATGAGCTTGGTCCACTCCGAGGCGACGGCCCCCCGCAGGCCCGCCTTGCCAGCCGGCAGTTCGGTACGCAGTTTGCGCGTGGGCTCGCTGGTCGTCGTCATCGCTGCACCTGCGGCTTCCTGTCGTTCTGGTCGGTGGCGAGCGTGGTGCCGGCGAACGTTGAACCGTACTCGACGCTGCCTGCGGTCAGTTCCATGTACGCCTGCTCAAGAGATGCCTCCATCGAACGCAGCTCGTGCACCCGCACGCCGAGTTCGTGCACCCGGTCGCCGACGTACGCGGTGGTCACCCCGCGTACCAGGATCGTGTCCTCGCCGGCCGACCGGACATCGACCCGGTCACCGGCCAGCCGCAGGCCCAGCGAGTGCAACTCGGCTGGGTCCGGGCAGCGCACGACCACTGCGTTCACCGAGCTCCGCGAGATGATCTCGGCAATCGGCGCGTCGGCAATCAGCCTGCCCCGCCCGATCACCACCAGGTGATCCGCGGTGAGCTGCATCTCGCTCATCAGATGGCTCGAGACAAAGATCGTTCGGCCTTCTGCAGCAAGCGAGCGCACCAGGTCGCGCACCCAGCGCACGCCGTCCGGATCCAGGCCGTTGACCGGCTCGTCGAAAATCAGCACCTCCGGGTCGCCGAGCAGCGCCCCGGCAATGCCGAGCCGCTGGCTCATGCCGAGCGAGAACCCGCCGACCCGTCGTCCGCCCACATCGCTGAGGCCGACGATGGACAGCACCTCGTCGACGCGCCTCTTCGGGATGCCGTGGGTGCGGGCCTCGGCCAGCAGATGCCGGTACGCGGTGCGGCCCGGGTGCACACTGCGCGCCTCGAGCAGCGCACCGACCTTGCGCAACGGCTGCCTCAGCGAGGTGTACGGCTTGCCGAACACCAGCGCCTCACCGGAGGTGGGCCGGTCCAGCCCGAGGACACACCTGATGGTCGTCGACTTGCCGGACCCGTTCGGACCCAGAAAGCCCGTGACCCGCCCGGGTCTGATCTCTACGGACAGGTCACTGACGGCGACCTTCTCACCGTACCGTTTCGTGAGCCCATGTAACGTGATCATCGATAGTTCCTCCCGACTGGGGCGGCGTATCCCGTTGACGGTAGGAGTCCGGCCGGGTCGCTTCCCAGTGGCAAACGTGGTCTTTCACCCCTGACTTTCGACAGTACGGGCGCCTGACGGACTGTGTTTAGGCTGACGCTTAACGTCATTACCTGGACCTTCTTGGGTTGTTAGGTTCATCCCGCCCGGCGGAATCGGCGGGATCGGAGGCACCCATGGCCGAAATTTCACGCAGGAACCTATTGATCGGATCGTCCGCCGCTGCGGGCGCCACCGTGGTGTCCGGCTGGGCCGCGCCGGCCGCGGCCGGCCGCACCGGCTCGGGCCCGGCCGCGGCGACCGAGGCCGGGCCGACCGAGCAGGCCGTCCGTGACGCAGCGCTCATCTGGCGCACGCCCCCGCGCGACCATCAGGACGGCCCCTTCCTCGGCGACGGCACGCTCGGCGCCCAGGTCTACTGCGGACAGTCCGGAACCGAGCTGTCCTTCGTGCTGACCCACTGCACGGGCCGGACCACTCCACGTGGCCTGTGGCGCACCCCGGCCGCCACGCTGCACCTGACGCTGTCCGGCACGGTCACCGCGGTCGACTGGACCCTCGACCTGTGGGACGCCCAACTGTCCGGCACGGTCACCACCACCCGCGGCGCGTTAGCGTTCACCGGCCTGGTCCACGACGGCGCTCTGCTGGTGTGGACCGCACCGAGCGGCGGCGAGCTGGACGCCCGCTGGGGTGCCCGGGACGCCGTCAGCGCGCCCGCCGTCGCGCCGGCCAGGTCGCGGTCGCTGCGTCACCTGCCCGCCGGCGACGTCGCCTGGCAGGAGCGGCGGCGCGGTAGCCGGCGGCTACTGGCGGTCGCGGCCGGTACCGACGCCGCGAGCCGGGTCAAGCACGCGCTGACCCGGACCGGTGACACCGTCAACGCCGCGCACTCGCGCTGGTGGCACCAGCTGTACGAGCATAGCTTCGTCGCGTTGCCGGCCCGCGAGATCCAGCGCTTCTACTGGGCGCAGATCTACAAGCTCGGCGCCCTCGGCAAGGCTGGGGTGCCAGCGCGCGGCGGCTGGCGGGCCTGGCCCGCGGAGCAGGGCGACGCATGGACTGCCGCGTGGCGAGAACTGGCCGCCCGGGCCGCCGGGCCGCTGCTGGACGCGCCGATGTCCACGATGGACGGCCTAGACGCCGCCGCCCTGCTGGAGGCCGGGCTCCCCGGGATGGGCTCGAAGGCCGCGCCGCAGGCAAGCCCGCTCGAGGCAATGCACAACCTGTGGCTGTGTGCGCGGCACAGCATTGACGAGCGGTTGACCCGCGGGGTCCTACACCCGATGCTGCGCCGGGCCGTCGAGCGGTACGTGCCGTTTCTCGGCACCGGCCGCGATGGCCGCTGGCACCTGCCGAAGTCCTACTCCCCCGGCCTGCCGGACACCGCCGACGCCACCTACCACCTGTCCCTGCTGCGCTGGGGCGCGACGACGCTGGCCGCCGCCGAGCCGGGTAACACTCGCTGGGCCGAGGTCCTGAACCGCCTGGCGCCGTACCACCGCAACGCCGACGGCGTGCTGATCGGCGCGCGCATGCCGCTGCGCAGGTCCGCGCCGATCCCCGCGCACCTGCGCTGGATCCACCCGTTGCGCGAGCCGGGCTGGGACGGGCCGGCCCGCAGTGACGTACGCCGGCGCAGTTTCGCCACCTGGGCGGCACGCCGGGACGGCTGGCAGGGACACAGCTTCGCGGCGGCAGCTTCGCTGGCCGCAGCACTCGGCGACGCCGGGGAGGCGCTGTACCACCTCGGCTTCGTGCTGCGGGGTACCGAGGTCGCCGGCTCGGCGGTGCGCGCCAACACGCTCTACCGGCAGCGGTCCACGCCGGGGCTGGAGACCCCGTTCGTGCTCGCGAACGCCGTGCTCGACTCCCTGCTGTCCGGCACCGGCCAGGTGGTCGACGTCTTCCCCGCGGTCGGTCCGGCCTGGCCCGAGGTCTCGTTCGCCGGGCTTCGCGCGCCCGGCGGCTTTGTGGTCGACGCGCACCGCGTCGCCGGCCACACCCGGTGGGTCCGGGTAAGCGCCCGAGTGGCCGGCACGGTGACGATCCGGCACCGGATCCCGGGCGAGCTCGAGGTCCGTGACGGGAACGGCCGGGCGCTACACGGGCGGCCGGTCCGGGACGGGATCGCCCTGACGCTCGCAGCCGAGCAGGTCGCAGTCGTCGCCCCGCCCGGGGTCCGACCCGGGGAGGCGCGGCAGCACACTGCGGCCGGCTCCGGGCGGGTCTGGGGTCTGCCGGGATGACGCGCTCCACCGGTCGATGCCAGAGGAAGGCCAAACCTTGTCGTATCTAGAGCTACCCAGGCTGCACTTCGCCGGCCGGTTCCAGGCCGACACGCACACCATCAACAACGTGGGCCCGTACTACGACAACACGTTGTTCGAGCCGCGTTTCCAGCGGGTCGCCGAATTGCCGTACCACTACAACGGCCTGTGGAATCCCGACGGCAGCGGCAGCTTCCGGCTACGCGACGTCAAGGTGACCGGGCTGACCTTCCCGAACGGCCGGTTCGCCGACCGACCGGTCGACGATCCGCTGCTAGGCGGCCGGGTCACCGACGACGACCAGCGGGTCAGCGCCAAGATGGTCGACCTCGACCCGGACGAGCAGATGGTGACCGAGATCTGGGGCCTGCGGGTGCGGGTGCTCGACGCGTCGGGTGCCGAGGCATTCCGGGCCGCGTACGACGTCGCGTCCATCGGCGACCTGTGGATGCGCTACCTGACCGCTTCCGGGACGGGCCGCCCGGACCCGGGAGCGGCGTACCACTCTGTGCTGACCGACGTGGTGTGGGCACCTAAGATCACCTCGCCGTTCCTGCGGGCGCTACGGAAGGCCACGCAGCCGGACCGGCTGTCGGTGAAGTTCAACGTGGATGGCGTGCAGATCGATCCGCTCGACGCCGACAACGTGACCTTCGGCCGGATAGTCGGCTCCATCGGCGCGTTCCACGCCGGTGAACCGGAGCACGTGGTCGCCGGACGCCGGTTGAACCGCCCCGACGGCAGCCGCTTCAACCCCGCCCCGGCGGTAGTGGACGCCGCGTCCCGGACGGTCTTCGTTGACCTGGGCAACAGCATCCCCACGACGTCCCGCGGCGGCCCGCTCGAGGAGGTACGCCCGCTACGCCTCGCCATGATCGCCGACGACGGCCGGCCGCAGGTGCTGGCGCCACTGACCGGCCAGGGCGAGCAGTTCTACGAACGGCGCTCGGGGATCGTCAGCGCCAAGCTGAGCGCGAAGCAGCTGACCGGAATCGCGGAGCGGCGGCTCGCCGTCGTCGACGATGCGGAGCCGCCGGCCGCGCTGCTCGCCGAAGCCGAGGACGGAACGATGGTCGCGGCCGACAGCTCCGTCTTCCGCCTCTACCCGGAGGGCAAGGACGCGGTGGCGCACGCGACCGTGGTGGCCACCCGCTTCGGGCGGCCTGCGGCCGGGCTCAAGATCGCGCTCAGCGGCGGCCCGGACAGCAAGGTGGACGTGCCGGAGAGCGTGACAACCGACCAGAGCGGCCGGGCCCGGGTCGAGCTGATCGGACGCGATCCAGGCAATCCGCGCAGCGTCGTCGATGGGCAGGTCTACCAGGTCTTCTACGGCCCGCCGGACCAGCCGGACCGGCCCTACGGCCGGCTGTCGGTGCGGGTGTTCGACCCGCACTCGGTGCCGGCGGCGCCCACCTGGGAAGCCGACATACAGCCCATCTTCCAGCGCTTCGCCAACCTGTACCCGGCCATGAACCACGTGTTCGACCTGTCCAACTACAACCAGGTTGTTCGCTACGGGCCAATGATCGTCGAGAAAATGCTCGCCCCCGTCCAGTCCCCCGGTTACATGCCGATCACCAGAGACCTCTCACCCGGGAAGCGCGACATGATCATCAAATGGCTCCAGACTAAGCCCCAGCCACCGGTGCTGAGGATCGACAACGTTCAGGACCTGCGACGCGTGCTCCAGCAGGCGCTACTGCTCGAACACGCGGTAATCCCGCCGTACCTGTATGCGCTGTTCACCCTCAAGCCGAACCGCAACCGCGACGTCGCCGAGATCATCCGCGGGGTGGTGATCGAGGAGATGCTGCATATGGCACTGGTGGGAAACATTCTCAACGCCGTCGGCGGCACCCCGGTGATCGGCCGGCCCGGTGCTGTTCCCACGTACCCCAACCGCCTGCCCGCGCCGGTCCTGCCGGATCTCCAGGTACGGCTGCGTCGGTGCAGCGTGCAGCAGGTGCGGGACGTGTTCATGGCGATCGAGCAGCCCGAGTTTCCCACCATCAACGGACGGCGGCAGACCGGGCAGGTGATCGACCGCAACCGCGTCGCGGTCGACAAGAACGGCCGGCTGACCGTCTCGGACGCGGCTGAGATGAGGACCCTCGAGGACTGGTTCGTCCAGGCCGAGTACAAGCCGCAGACCATCGGCTGGTTCTATAACCAGATCGCCACGGCGATCTCCAGGCTCGACGACGGCACGCTCTTTACGGGCAACCCGGCCCGGCAGGTGAGCTGGCCGGACGCGCCCGGCACGCTCTACCAGGTCACCGACAAGCGCACTGCGTTGCTGGCCATCTACGAGATCATCGAGCAGGGCGAGGGCAGCCCCACCGACCTGGACGGCGACAACATCGCCGACCCGAACGAGTTCGGCCACTACTACCGGTTCAAGGAGATCGTGGAGGGGCGCCGCCTGATCAAGAAGCCCAACGGCAAGTGGGCGTACGAGGGCAAGCCGGTACGCCTCAACGCGGAGGACGTGATCCCGGCCGTCGACGACCCGGACACCACGCTGCTGCCGCCCGGCTCGGCCGTGGAGTCCCAGTCCAGCCTCTGCGACAAGACCTATACCGACCTGCTGACCTCCATGAACCGGACGTTCAACGGTCACCCAGAGGAGTTCACCGAGACCCGCGGCCTAATGTACGGGTTGCAGGTCGAGGCGAAAAAGCTACTCACCATGCCGAACCGGGAAGGCGTCAGCACCGTCGCCGGGCCCGCTTTTCAGTCACGCGGCCTACCTTGGTGAACGCGTACTCCCTACCCCATCCGACTTAGAGGTCCTAAGAGGGTGGTTTGTGACCTCTTCTCCGCTTTGCGGTTGGCTGATCTTTGCGGACCCGTAGCTGGCGGGGTGTCGTCGCGTTAGG
>NZ_JBFBAO010000360.1:0-7086 GCF_040682255.1 Micromonospora sp. NPDC051296
CAGCAGAAGAAGCGACCGGACACCTCCACCCCGTGTCCGACGATCTTGATTTGGCAGTGTTCGCAGATTGGCGCCAGCTTGTGCACGGCGCACTCGAAGCAGTCGAAGGTGTGCACGTCGCCACTGACCGTACGCACCTCGAACGCCAGCCAGTAGTCGTTGCCGCAGACCTCGCACGTTGCCACGATGCATCCCCCCGGAAGTCGATGTTTCCCCCAGCGTGCGGCATGTCAGGGGCGGACCCGGGCGAAACGGCGTAGGTCGCCCGGGGATGACGGCGTGTCGGCCCCGCGTGTCGGCCGTTGTACCAGGTGACCTGACCGTGCCGCCGAACTCGCCGTCGCGCCAGGGCGGCCTGGCCGGCGCGTGTAGCGGGTATCGCGAAACCGGGAGGAAGACGATGATCAAGCGCTACCGACTCTTCGGCAGCCAGACCCGGGTCACCTTCTGCCTTCCCCGGGGCGCCCCGCCCGGCACGGTCAGCGTGGTCGGCTGCTTCAACGGCTGGACACCTGGCCAGCACGAGCTGGTCGCTCGCCGTGACGGCACCCGGACGGTGACTGTACGCCTCGGTCCGGGGCGTTACCGCTTCCGTTATCTGGCCACGGGCGGGCTGTGGTTCGACGACGAGTCCGCCGACCGGGTGGACGACCAGGGCGGCGTGCTGGTGCTGTGATCTTCGGTCGTCTTTTATTGACGGTGGTCTTTACTGTTAACAAGGTTTAAATTATGTTGGTGGCACCTCACCAGGCAACACGCCCGCGAAGGAGCTGCCACCATGCGCCGAAGATTCACCCTTCCGCTCGTCGCGACGGGCGCCATGCTCGCCACCCTGGCCGTCGCCACCCCGGCCCAGGCCCACGGCTACGTCTCGTCGCCGCCGAGCCGCCAGGCGCTCTGCGCCCAGAAGCGGGTCCCCGACTGCGGGCAGATCCAGTGGGAGCCGCAGAGCGTCGAAGGCCCCAAGGGGCTGCGCAACTGCCACGCCAACATCGCGCACTTCGCCGTCCTCAACGACGACAACCGGGGCTGGCCCGCCACCTCGGTCGGCACCACCGTGACGTTCACCTGGGTCAACACGGCCATGCACGCCACCCGCGACTGGGAGTACTTCATCGGCAACACCCGGGTCGCGGTGTTCTCCGGCGGCGGGCGCCAGCCCGGCGCGACCGTGTCGCACACCGTCAACCTGTCCGGCTACTCCGGCCGGCAGAAGCTGCTGGCCGTGTGGAACATCTCCGACACCGCCAACGCCTTCTACTCCTGCGTGGACCTGCAGATCGGTGGCGGCGGCGGTAACCCGACGCCCAGCCCGAGCCCGACCACTGCGCCGCCGTCGCCCACCCCGACGGCTTCGCCGACCACCAACCCGCCGGCCGGCGGCACCTGGACCGCAGGCCGCGCGTACGCCGTCGGCGACCAGGTCACCTACGGCGGGCGTACGTACCGCTGCCGGCAGGCGCACACGGCCATCGCAGGGTGGGAGCCGCCGAACGTACCGGCGTTGTGGAGCCTGGTCTGACCAGCGGGAGGTGCGGTCGGGCCCGGCCCGCGCCGCACCTCCCGCCGGCCCACCGTGCCCGCCCGGTGGTACGCCTCGTGCCCGCCGTCCTCAGGGTGCCTGCCGTGCCCCCCACGCGCCCGTTGTCTGCCGCGCACCCGTTGCGCGGTGTGCGCCCGTTGCCCGGCGAGCGCGCGGTGCCCGGCGGTTCTGGGTTGCCCGGCGGGCCTGCGGCGGGCGGGCCTGCGGTGCCGGGTGGGCGTGCGGTGCTTGCCCTGCTCGCCGTGCTGCTCGCCGCCGGATGCGGCGGTACCCCGGCACCGACGGCCGGCGGTACCCCGGCCCCACCACCCGCCGCAGGCGCGCCGGTGCCTGCCGTTTCCGGTGGGCCGGGAACCGCCGAGATGACCGGCATCGACCTGCTGTTCCTGTCGATGATGGCCGGGCACACCGAGCAGACGCTGGAGATCGTCCGGCTGGTCCAGGACCGGCTGGCCGACACCGAACTGCGGACCCTGGTCGCCGCGATCGAGGTGACCGAGGCCGACGAGCTGGAGACCGCGCGTACCTGGTTGGCTCAGGCCGGGCGCAGCGCCCGGGCCGACGACCACACCGGGCACGGGACCGGCCCGGACCAGCTGGCGCGGCTGCGCGACGCCCCGGACGCCGACGTCGACGCGGTGCTGATCGAGGTGCTCCGCGCCCACCAGCAGGCCGCCGCCGACCTGGCCCGAGCACACCTGGCGGCCGGCAGCGACGAGCGGGTACGCGACCTCGCCCGGCGCGTCGAGCAGTCGCGTACGGCGCAGGTCGAGCTGATGGCCGCTCGCCCCGCAGCCCGGGGCTGACCGGGGTCAGGTGCCGCTGGGGTCCAGGCGGATGGAGAGCGAGTTCACGCAGTGCCGGGTGTTCTTCGGGGTGAAGCCCTCGCCGTGGAAGACGTGCCCGAGGTGGCTGTCGCAGCGGGCGCAGCGGATCTCGGTACGCCGCATGCCGAGGCTGTTGTCCTCGATCTCCTTGATCGCGCCGGGGATGGCGTCGTCGAAGCTCGGCCAGCCGCAGTGCGAGTCGAACTTGGTGTCGCTGGGGTACAACTGCGCACCACAGGCCCGGCAGCGGTACATGCCGGGCGTCTTGGTGTCGACGTACTCGCCGGTCCAGGCGGGCTCGGTGCCGTGCTCGCGCAGCACCCGGAACTCCTCGGGGCTGAGCCGGACCCGCCACTCGTCCTCGGTGCGGGGCAGTTCGCTGTCGGGAAGACTCACCCGCCAACGGTACGTCGAAGGTCGGACCCATCGCATATGGTCGCGCAATGGGTGGCACAAAGGCCGCGGCCGAGGAGATCGAGGTGGCCGGGCGCACCGTCCGGTTGTCGAGCCCGGATCGGGTGATCTTCCCGAAGCGCGGCTTCACCAAGGCGGACGTCTTCCACTACTACCTGGGTGTCGGCGACGGCATCATGCGCGCGCTGGGCGACCGGCCGACCACGCTGCAACGCTTCCCCGACGGTGTCGAGGGCGAGATGTTCTTCCAGAAGCGGGTGCCGACCCGCGGCGTGCCGCCCTGGGTGCGTACCGCGGAAATCAGTTTCCCCAGCGGGCGGAAGGCCGCGGAGCTGTGCCCGGCGGACCTTGCCCACGTGGCCTGGGCGGCGCAGATGGGCACCATCGTGTTCCACCCCTGGCCGGTACGCGCCGCCGACGGCGACCGCCCCGACGAGCTGCGGGTCGATCTGGATCCGCAGCCCGGCACCGACTTCGCGCACGCGGCGATCGCCGCCGGCGAGCTGCGCGCGATCCTCGACGAGCTGGGTGTGACCGGCTGGCCGAAGACCTCCGGCGGCCGGGGTGTGCACGTCTACCTGCGCATCCAGCCGCGCTGGTCGTTCGTGGAGGTGCGCCGGGCCACCATCGCGCTGGCCCGGGAGTTGGGCCGCCGTCGCCCCGACCTGGTCACCACCGCCTGGTGGAAGGAGGAACGCGGGGAGCGGGTCTTCGTCGACTTCAACCAGATGGCTCGGGACCGCACCATCGCCTGTGCGTACTCGCTGCGGGCCAACGCCCGGGCGACCGTCTCGACGCCGGTCACCTGGGACGAGCTGCCCGACGTCGACCCGGACGACTTCGACCTGCGTACCGTGCCGCAGCGGCTGGCGGAGCGGGGCGACCCGCACGCCGGCATCGACGACGCCGGGTGGGACATCACCCCGCTGCTGGAGTGGGCCGAGCGGGACGCCGCCGCCGGCGAGGGCGACATGCCGTACCCGCCGGACCATCCGAAGATGCCCGGCGAACCGAAGCGGGTGCAGCCCTCGAAGGACCGCGACCGCCCCCGCTGATCCGCCCGCCGCCGGCTCCGCCGGTTTCCCCGCGTTCCTGGATGCCCGCTTCGCCGCGTCCCGGACGTGCTGAACAGCAAGATCATGCTCGACCACGGATCGAGTGGCCTCGTCGCGACTTCGAGGCCACTCGATCCCGCATTGTGCGTGATCTTGCTTGGGACGAGGCTCGCCGTCCGCTGGCGGGCTAGGTGAGCCGGTTGGCCTTGAGGGTCTCGACAAAGGAGCACCACTGGGACGCACCGAACAGCAACGCCGGCCCCGCCACGTCCTTGCTGTCCCGTACACCCACGACGCCAGCGAGACTGTCCGCCACCTCGACGCAGTTGCCCTGAGCTGTGCTGCGGCTGCTCTTACGCCAGGTCACGCCGGTCAGGTCAGTCACGGTGCCTCTCCTTGATTCGCCGCATGAGCGCGCGGGATTCCTCGACGCTCAGCGCCTCGACGCTGAGCTGGTTCCAGACCTCGGCATATGCCCGAACCTCTGCCACCCGATCAAGGTATAGCGCGCCAGACAGGCCCTCGTTGTACACAGTTGTGGGCTCGGCTGACCTGGCACCACGCGTTGTGAAATCCAGGATTACGAAGTTGCCCGCCACGGCCACGTCGCTGAGCCTTCGGCCAAGTGGCAGCACCCGGATCGTCACGTTGGAAGCATCGCTGGCGGCGATCAGCTTGTCGATCTGATTGGTCATGCCCGGCATGCTCTTGTACAGCGAAGCTTCTTCCAGGATCGCGTCCAGCGCGGGAGCCGCCGGTCGTTTCCTGGTGAGGATGCGTTGACGTTCCAGCCGCAGTTCGACGTGCTTTGCGACCTCCTCGTCGGTGGCACCGCCGGATTGGGTCCGCGCTAGCTCCGCCACGTACTCAGGAGTCTGCAACAGCCCGGGAACCAAGGCGTGCTCGTAGGTGCGGAGGCGGGTTGCGGCGGACTCAAGCCCCACGTACAGCTGAAACCATCGGGGGATCACCTCACCGTAGGCGTGATACCAGCCCTTGCTCTTGGACTCCTTGGCGAGGCTGACCAGGACCTCAGACATCTCCGGTGAGGCGCCGTAAAGCCGGCACATCTGCTCGACGTCCAGTGCACGGATCGGAGTCTGGCCCGATTCGATCCGGTACATCTTGGCCCGCGACCATTCAAGATCTGAGGCGGCGGCTTCCAAGCCGATCCCGGCCTGCTCCCGGGTCTGGCGGAGCAGCCGCCCGAGTTCCCGCCGAGGCACTGTAGAGCCGACTTCAGCCATCGATCGTCTCTCCCGTCTCATCCTGACGCGTCGTGGGGCTTGCCGCGAGACGGCTTCCGCATCCTCAAACGAAAGAGCCGTCTCCAATTGACTGTCTCACGAGGAGTGTTGCACGGTCCATCGACCTTCCCGGATCGTGGCTGGTGAGGAGACGGTTGAACGCTGGCTTTGGGAGGTCCGAGGGTGCCCCGGTGGAAGTGGTTTCAACGGAAGGACGAACCGATCGACGTGGTGGAGCGGTCCGCCTATCCCGATCGGGCCGGTGCCTACGGCACCGGTCAGCCCGCCTGGAACGCCCCCACGGCGATCCAGCCTCAGCAGCGGCCGCTGATGACGAGGGCGGGGCTGTGGCGCTCCAGCCATGCGGTGCGGCCGCGCAACCTGGGGAACTACCGGTGAGTCGGGAGCAGGAGTTGTGGTCCGTGAAGGTGGCGGACCTGCCGGAGATCGAGGTCGAGAGCAAGGCGGAACTGCTGGTGCTCGTGTCGGAGGACGACGGTCCGATCGGCTGGGCGATCGTTTTGCCCGAGGGTGACTTTTGGCTGGTCCGGAACTCTGCCCGGACCATGACCCACGGTTCCAGCCTTTCGACCCTGACGACTTTCTGGGCCAGCGTCTTTGCCTGTGAGGTGGGACGACCTCGGCTGGTCGAGCCGTCGGCCGGCGACGGGATCAGAGACTGAGCTTCATGCCCTCGTGACTGGCGACGAAGCCCAGGTCGAGGTAGAAGCGGTGCGCGTCGCGGCGGCTCTTGTCGGTGGTGAGCTGCACCAGCCCGCAGCCGCGCTGCCGTGCCTGGTCGATCGCCCAGGCCATCATCTGTCGCCCCAGGCCCCGCCCGCGCTGGTCCGAGCGGATCCGCACCGACTCGACCAGCTGCCGCTCGACGCCGTGCCGCCCCAGCCCGGGGATGTAGGTGAGCTGCATGCAGCCGAGCACCTCGCCCCCGGCGTCGGCGACGACGAGCTGGTTGCGCGGGTCGGCGGTGATGTCCGCGAACGCCTTCTCGTAGGTGGCGTCGACCTCGCCGACGTCGCGGGTACGCCCCAGCACGTCGTCGGCGAGCAGGTCGAGCACGGCGGGCAGGTCGGCCCGGACCGCCTCACGGAAGATCACGTCGCTCATCCCGCGAGGGTCGCACAGCGGCGCGAACCGATGCGTGCGTCGGTCAGCCGGTACTCACGCTGCCGAACAATGCCACCGTCGTCCCTCCGCCCGCACACTCGGATGGGATCGGCGGATAGAGTCCGGGCGTTTGATCTTCGGCGAGCGGGGTGTCAAAGTAGCCGCCGCTGCCGCTGAACCGGTCGCCCACCGTGATCGCTCCAGCTTCTGGAAGCTGTACGCCCGCCCTGCCGTCCGTGAGAAGCGTTACCTCCGGCGGCCAGACCACCACGTACCCCTGCTCCCCTGTGCCCTGCACGATGAGGCATCCGCCGTCGCCGACCGCCAGCTGACCGCCTATTGCCGCGAGAAAATGCACCTCGGTGGCGGCAACCAGTGTCCGGAAGCCGTCGCCCTCCAGGATCTGATGCTTTCCGCTGGTCGGGCTCTGCGACGGTAGGGACGGTGACGGTGGCGCCGATGCTGGCTCAGCGGTCGGCCGTTGATGGTCACTGGCGCAGGCGGCCAGTGCCACCAGCAGGGCTGTAGCGAAGACAGCGATCCGCAGCATAGGGGCCAGTAGACCCGGCGCGCACCTGCTGTGCAACGCGACGTGCGGGTGCCTGAGCTGCGCGTTTCTGCTGGTCACGTAGGTCGACGACGTGAGGTTCTGGACGTTTACCCTGCACCCCGACCGGATCGCCGACCTCGCCGCCGGCTAGCCGCTGCCGAATGGCGGCCTTTGCGGATGGCGAAGGGCCGGCCCCGGGTTGGGGTCGGCCCTTCGTGGTGTTCAGGTTCGTCAGCTGGTGGCGGTGTAGCCGCGGGTGGCGATCCAGTTGGCGAGGTTGTCGACGCTCATCCGGTAGGAGGCGGTGTTCGGGTTCGCCGAGTCG
>NZ_JBFBAO010000361.1:0-7078 GCF_040682255.1 Micromonospora sp. NPDC051296
GTCGAGCAGGCGGACATCTTCATCACCGCCACCGGCTGCTTCGACGTCATCACCAACGAGCACATGGCCCGGATGAAGCACCAGGCCATCGTCGGCAACATCGGCCACTTCGACAACGAGATCGACATGGCCGGCCTGGCCAAGCGCTCGGACGTCACCCGGGAGAACATCAAGCCGCAGGTCGACCTCTGGAAGTTCGACGACGGCCACGCGATCATCGTGCTCTCCGAGGGCCGCCTGCTGAACCTGGGCAACGCCACCGGCCACCCGAGCTTCGTGATGTCGAACTCGTTCGCCAACCAGACGATCGCCCAGATCGAGCTGTACACCAAGACCGCTGAGTACCCGGTCGGCGTGTACGTGCTGCCCAAGCACCTGGACGAGAAGGTCGCCCGGCTGCACCTGGACGCGCTCGGCGCCAAGCTGACCACGCTGACCTCGGAGCAGGCGGCGTACCTCGGTGTCACCCCGGAGGGCCCGTTCAAGCCGGACCACTACCGCTACTGACCGACCCTGGCGAACCGGGCCGGCCTCAGGTCGGCCCGGTTCGGCGTTTTAGCTGCCGGGTCGGCCGATCGTCGCCGGGTCAGCGGTGGTCGCGGCGAGGGTTGGGGCGGATCCAGGTCCAGACGCACCAGGCCAGCCAGGCCAGCGAGACCACCGCCGCCAGAGCGCGCAGCCGCAGCGCGCTGAGCAGCAGCACCACCGCGAGCACGGCCAGCCACGGCCCGAAACCCCTCATCACTGCCTCCTCGGCGTCGGCTCGGCACCGACCACCGGCGCCGCTCCCGCATCGGTTTCCGGCCGGGCCGGCGATCGTACCCCTGGACCGGCCTGCGCCGGCGGAGCGGTCACCGGTTCGTCCGGTTGGCTCGTGAACGACGCGGACCCGAGCTGTGGCCAGAGCGCGGCGGCGAGCGCGCGCGCGCCGGCGAGCCGGTGGCGGGCCCGCCGGTGCCGCTCGCCGAGGACGGCGGCCAGGTAGACCGGCTCCGGCAGCCCCGGCGGCGGCGGTGGGGCGGTCACCCCGGCGACCTCCCGCCACAGCCGCCGGGCCAGGTCGCTCCGGGTCGGTTCGGCGAACTGGTGGGACCGGGCCAGATACTGCCGGGTGGCGAGCGCCAGGCCGGCGTCCAGCCGGCTCAAATCCAGGGTGTACGCCCAACCGGCCAGCACCGGCACCGTGGCCGGCACCGGGCGCCACCTCGTCGCGGGTCGGGTGTGTACGACCAGGGTGCCCGCCACCAGGTCACCCAGCCGCCGGCCGCGGGCGTCGGTCAGCATCACCGTCACCCCGGCCACCCAGGACACCAGCGGCAGCACCAAACCTGGCCACTCCACGGCGACCCCGACGAGCGCCCGGGTCAGCGACTGCCGCAGCCCGACCGGGGCGCCGTCGACGCTGACCACCCGCAGCCCGACCGCCGCCTTGCCCGGCGTCCGCCCGTGGTTGAACCGTTCGAAGATCACCGGGTACCCGACCAGCAACAGCACGACACCGACGGTGAGCAGCGCTCGCTCCGTCGGCACGTCGATGACGCCGTACGGCAGGACGGCCAGAAACAGCCCGGCCAGCGCGGCGAGCAGCAGGCCGAGCACCAGTTGGACCAGGACGTCGAGCAGCAGCGCGAGCACCCGCGAGCCGATCCGGGCGGCCCGTACGTCCAGCTCCACCGCCTCCCCGCTGACCAGGCCGGCGTCGCCCCAGGCCGGGGCGGTCCACGGTCGCGTTGAGGTGCTCACCCGGACAGTGAACACTATGATCGCGCGGACGGGGGTGGCTGGTGGATCTCGACGCGTACGTCGCCGAGCACGGCGGGGAATGGCGCCGGCTGGGCCAGCTCTGTGACCGCCGACGGCTCGACGCCGCCGAGGTCGACGAACTGGTCGCGCTCTACCAGCGGGCCACCACCCAGCTGTCCGTGCTGCGCAGCCGCTCACCCGACCCGGCCCTGGTGGGCGAGTTGTCCCAGGTGGTGCTCCGGGCCCGCGCCCGGCTAACCGGCCGGCCCCGCCCGTCCTGGGCGGCGGTGCACCGGTTCCTGCTGGTCGGCTTTCCCGGGGCGGTCTGGCGGGCGGCGCCGTGGTGGTGCGCGGTGGCGACCAGCTTCACCCTGCTCACCTTCGCCCTCATCTGGTTCGTCGCCGACAACCCGGAAACGGCGGCGGCGTTCATCGGCGACGCGGAGGCCGCCCATCTGGTCGAGTCCGGCTTCGCCGGCTACTACACGGAGTTCTCCGCGCCGACGTTCGCCTTCCACCTGTGGACGCACAACGCCTGGCTGGCGGCCCAGTGCCTGGCGGCGGGGGTGCTGATCGTCCCGGTCGGCTACCTGCTGTGGCAGAACGTGGTGAACATCGGTGTGGTCGGCGGGGTGATGGTCTCCTACGGCCGGGCGGACGTCTTCTTCGGCCTGATCACCCCCCACGGGCTGCTGGAGCTGACCGGCGTGTTCGTGGCCGCCGGGGTGGGGCTGCGTACGGGGTGGGCGTGGATCGCGCCGCCGGAGCAGCTGACCCGGGGGCAGGCGGTGGCCCGGGCGGGACGCGACGGCATCCTGGTCGCCCTCGGCCTGGTCGGTCTGTTCGCGGTCTCCGCGGTGATCGAGGCGTTCGTCACCCCCGCCCCGCTGCCGGTGGCGCTGCGCATCGCCATCGGCGCCACCACCTGGCTGGCCTTCCTGGCCTACGTCCTCCTCCTCGGTTCCCGCGCCACCACCACCCGCCCAAACCCCGTCGATCATGAAGTTGTCGGGGATTTCGATCTCCGATCCGCCCGCTAACTTCATGATCAACCCGGGGGGGCGGGTGGGCGGGTGGTCAGAGTTGGCCGGTGGATTTGAGGCGGAGGTAGGTGTCCGCGAGGGTGGGGGCCAGGCGTGGGGCGGGGGTGTCGACCACGAGGACGTTGTGGCGGGCCAGGGCCGACGTGAGGCGGTCGCGTTCGGCGAACGTACGCCAGGCGGCGGCCGCGGCGTAGGCGTCCTCGGGCCGGCCCGGCGGCTCGGTGGTGAGCGTGGCCAGCACCGGGTCCTGTGCCGCCGCCACCAGCACCCGGTGCCGGGCGGCCAGTCGGGGCAGCACCGGCAGCAGACCCTCACCGAGCGCACCGGGCTCCAGCGCGGTGAGGAACACCACCAGGCTGCGCGGGCGGTGCCGGCGTAGCAACTCGCCCGCGATCAGTCGGAAGTCGGTCTCCACCAGCGCGGGCTGCAGCGGGGCCAGCGCGTGCGCCAGCCGAGGCCACTGCGCCGGCCGCTCGGCCCCGGTGACCGACGCCCGTGGCGCGGAGTCGACGGCGAGCACGTCCACCCGGTCACCCGCCCGGGCGGCCAGCGCGGTAAGCAGCAGCGCGGCGTCGATCGAGGTGTCCAGCCGGGGCTCCTCGCCGAGCCGTACCGCCGAGGTGCGCCCGGTGTCCAGCACGCAGACCAGCCGCCGGTCCCGTTCCGGCCGCCAGGTGCGCACCATCACCTCGGCGCGGCGGGCGCTGGCCCGCCAGTCGATGGAGCGCACGTCGTCGCCGGGCACGTACTCGCGCAGGGTGTCGAACTCGGTGCCCGCGCCGCGTCCCCGGCCGACCTGCGTACCGTCGATGACGCGGAGCCGGGACAACTTCTCCGGCAGGTGTCGGCGGGAGTCGAAGCGGGGCAACACGCGCAGGGTCCACGGCGGGGTGGCGGGCCGGCCGGTCCGCTGCCGGAACGCCAGCCCGAGCGGCCCGAGCGAGCGGACGGTCAGTGCCACCGCAGGCCGGTCGCCCCGACGGGTCGGGGTGAGCCGGCTGGGCAGGGCCACCACCTCACCGGGGGCGACGTCGACCACGCGGGCCGGCGGTACGTCCGGCCGCGCCCCGGCCGACGGCACCCACGCGTCGCGGACCTGGGCGCGCAGCGTACGACCGGAGGTGTTGCGCAGATGCAGGGTGACCGTGGCGGTGCCGCCGAGCCGGACGGCGCGCTCGCCATCGCGCTCGACGGCCAGCGCCCGCAGTGGCGCGGCCAGCGCGAGATCCATGGCGAGCAGCAGCAGGACCGCGCCGGTCATCACCGCCACCCCGACGAACGGTGCCGGCCACGCGGGCAGGGTCAGCGCGCCCGCCGCGAGCAGCGCCGCCGCCCGCCAGGTCATCGCGGCGTCGGCACGGCGGCCAGCACCGTGTCCAGCACGGCGTCCACCCCGACGCCCTCCAACTCGGCCTCCGGGCGCAGCCGCAGCCGGTGCCGCAGGGTGGGCCGGGCCATCGCCTTGACGTCGTCCGGCACCACGTGGTCGCGCCCGGTCAGCCAGGCCCACGCCTTGGCGGTGCCGAGCAGGGCCGTCGCCCCCCGGGGCGAGGCGCCCAGCTCCAGCGCGGGGGTGGCGCGGGTGGCTCGGCACAGGTCGACCACGTAGCCGAGCAGCGATTCGGCGACGTGCACCCGACCCACCGCCGCCCGTGCCGCGGCGAGGTCGGCCACGCCGGCCACCGGGCGTACCCCGGCGGCGGTCAGGTCTCGCGGGTCGAAGCCGGCATGGTGGGCGCGGAGCACGCCCAGCTCCTCCTCGCGGTTGGGCAGCGGCACGGTGAGCTTGAGCAGGAACCGGTCGAGTTGGGCTTCCGGCAGCGGGTAGGTGCCCTCGTACTCCACCGGGTTCTGGGTGGCGGTGACGATGAACGGGTCGGGCAGCGTACGCCGCTTGCCCTCGACGGTGACCTGCCGTTCCTCCATCACCTCCAACAGGGCGGACTGGGTCTTCGGCGGGGTCCGGTTGATCTCGTCGGCGAGCAGCAGGTTCGTGAAGACCGGCCCCTCCCGGAAGGTGAACGCCGCCGTCCGCGAGTCGAAGACCATCGAGCCGGTGACGTCGCCGGGCATCAGGTCGGGGGTGAACTGCACCCGCCGTGCATCCAGGTCGAGCGCCGCGGCCACGGTACGCACCAGCAGCGTCTTGGCCACTCCCGGTACGCCCTCCAGCAGCACGTGGCCGCGGCAGAGCAGGGCGACGATCAGCCCGGTGACCACGCCGTCCTGCCCGACGACCGCCTTGGCGACCTCGGCGCGTAGCCGGTGCAGCGCGGCCCGGGTGGGTTCGGCGGCGAGCGGGTCGGCGGTCGTGGCGGGTCGGGTCACCGGGTGTCTCCTTCGGTTCGAGGCTGCGGCGGCTGCCTGGCCGGCGGCTCCGGAACGGTGCCGGCCGGCGGGGGTGTGTTCGCGGATGCCGGGCCACGGGTCGTACGGTCCAGGTCGTCGGCCAACTCCAGCAGGTCCTGATCGGTGGCCGGGGCGTCGCCGTAGAGGAGTTCGCGGATGGTGTCCGGGCGGTCGCCGGTGCTGGCGGCGACCGCCGCGGCCACGTCGGTGGGCGGGGCGTCGGCCGGCAGGTGCAGCCGGCGGGCCAACCGGGACCGGGCAGCCGCCCGTAGCGTCTGCGCGACGCTCTCCCGGGCCTGGGCCCGCCGGTAGAGCCGGGCCCGGCCGAGGACCGTCTCCGCGGCTGGCACGGTCACCGGCAGCGGCTCCGGCGTGGGCGGGCCGAGCCGGCGGGCCCGCCCGGCGGCGATCAGCAGTGCCGCCAGGGCGAGTTGCAGCAGCAGTGCCCAGAACCAGGGCGGGAAGGCGGACCAGAGCGGATTTGGCGACCCGGTCTGGTCCGGGCCGCCGGAGCCGGAGGCGTCACCGCGGGGCCCGTCGCCGGAAGTGCCGTTCCTGCCGTCGTCGTTCCCCCGCTCGGGCCGGCCGTTGCCGGTGCCGTAGTCCTCGGCATCGGGCAGCTCCGTGGTGGGGGCGGAGCTGGGCCTGGGCGGTGGTGGCGCGGGGCCGTCCAGGTCGAGCCAGACCACCCGGCGGGCGGTGGCGAGCAGACCGGTGGCGAAGGCGTGGTTGTCCCACTCGTCGATCCGGCCGTTGCGGAACGGGTCGCTGGCGCCGACCACCACGCTCTCGGCGGGGCCGGGCAGGCGGGCCAGGCCAGCCGAGAAACAGAGGTCGACGCTGCCCGGGGCGCCGCTGGGGGCGTACCGCTGCCGGGCGACGGCGGCCGTCGCGGCGGAGGCGACCTCGGACAGCGGACAGGGCCCGGGAGTGTGCGGGCCGACGGCCCGGGCCGCCCAGCGCCGGCCGGCTGGCCGCAGTGGCAGCCCGGCGGCGGCCAGCACCCGCCGAGGCGGGTCGACCAGCACCAGCCGGGTGCCGATGGGCAGCCTGCCCAGGTCGTCGACGGTCTGCGGATGCAACAGCTCCGGTGCCGGAACGAACAGGATGGACGGACCGGAGCGGGTGGCCCGCAGCGCCCGGACGGTGTCGGTCTCCCGCAGCACCACGACCCCGCGCCCAGCCAGGCTCGCGGCCAGCCGGCTGCCGCCGTCGTCGCCGGTCGCCACCGGGGACAGGAACCCCTTGTCGCTCTGGTCCGGCTGGTCGACCGCGTGGGTGACCAGCGTGGTAGCGAGCAACGACGCGCCCAGCAGCAGTGGGATCAGGATCCGGTGCCGGCGGCGCCGGGGCCGGCGCACGACGGTCACGGTGCCGGCTCCCCGCTCGCCGCCGACGGCCGGTCGGACCTGGTGCCGCCCGGGGAGCCCGCGGTGTGCCCGTCGGCTTCGGCGGGTTCGTCGGCGAGCAGGTGCCGCAGCCGGCTGGCGTGGTCGCGCATCCGGTGGTCGTGGTCGGCCGTGGCGGGACGCTGGGCGTACCACACCTCGGAGAAGATGGTCGCGGCGGCGGCCAGCGGCGGGCCGGCCGCTGGGTGGTTGGCGGTGGCCGCGGTGACCACCTCGGTGACGGTCATGCCGGGCCGGACCCGCACCACGTTCCGGTCGGCGAGATCGTGGAGCATGGCGCGCAGCCGTTCCCGGATCGCCTCCTCGTAGCGGCCCTCGGCGGCCAGCCGCTCGGCCAGCGAGGCGATGCTGGCCGGCGGTGCGACCGGCTGCGGCAGGTCGGTGGCGGGCGCGGGTGCGGTGCTGGCGGCCGCCGGCCGGGCCGGCCGCCTGGGGCGTCTCTATCCGAAGCTCGGCATCCGTTCGCGGGTGGAGTTGGCCCGGGTGCTGGGGATTACGTAGTTCTACGCACGCGAGCGGTCATCGGTGGCTCAT